>JACKAQ010000004.1:300000-379475 GCA_020634975.1 Calditrichia bacterium
TGCCGATATTCGATAATCTTAACCTGTCTGTGGTAATTTTCACAACGCTTTTGTTGTTGATAATCGCGACAGTCTGGCTGCTGCTGAACCATTTCCGAAGCAATCGCAACTCCGAAAATAGGCTGATTAACCGGGTTGCAAAAATTACAAATCACATTCGAACATTCTTTTCAACGCTGCGAAAAATTCTGACAGACGGCAAGTTGTTTTTGGGAATAAACCTGGTGATCACCAGTGTTCAGTGGCTCGGGCGATATGCTATAATTCTCGTATTGCTCTCATACAACGGTGTGGCGTACGATGTTGTCGATGTCATATATCATCAATTTGTGGTGTTCGCATTGATGGGTCTTGCCCCAACGCCCGGCGCAACTGTCGGAGCGGAAGCGGCGTTTTTTCTGTTGTTCAAAAGCATGGTTCCGGAAAATCTGATCACATCACTAACATTGATGTGGCGATTTTTCCTGCATTATTTTCCACTGATTGCAGGAGTGTTTGTGTATTTTTTACTGAGCCGTAACGGCTATAAATTTAATATATTTAGCACCACAAATAAATCCGCTCCGGGCAGCAACGAGCAACCGCAAATGATATCGTGAAAAAAAGAATTAAATTTATTTGTTGCAATTTGCATAATTCATTATTACGATTTGGCTGGAATTACAACCATTAATAAATAGATTTTAAAACTAAATTTTGGAAATCATCTCATGAAAATCGCTCGGAAATACAGCATGCAAGATCTGCCGTTGCGCCGAATCACTCTGCGATTTGCGGGCGTTTCGATAGATGATATAGATATTTTTCTCCGATCGCGGCGATGGTTTCATCCATCCCGGTAACAGGTGATCTGATTTTTTTCAGAAAAAAGCCGCGATCGAATTAACGATCGCGGCTTTTTTATTGTACGCGAAAATGAAAATAAACAGCAGTTTTTTATACGAGGTGGATTATGACTAAGAATTTACGACGACTTTTCGCGGTATTGGATCGCTGGAAATGGCGTTATTTCAGCGCGGGTTTGCTGATGATTTTGGCAATTGCGCTGCAAAGCATCGAACCGCGCATCATTCAGGTTACGGTGGATTATGTGATCGCTCATTTCCAAAACGGTGAATCTGCGGTTGCTATCGCCCAAAAAGATGCGGTGATGCGCATTTTTGAACAATTGCTGCCGGCGCTCGAACGGGAAAATTTACCGGTAATTTTGATGATGATGGGCGCTGTGCTGTTGCTGCTGGCGGTTTTTCGGGGCGGATTTAGCTACATCGCGCAACTGATGATGGCCGACAGCACAGAAAAAGCCATCAAACATTTACGCGACCGGTTGTTTTCACACGTTCAAAAATTACCGATGGCCTACTTTACCACGATGCCAAAAGGCGATTTGCTCCAGCGCAGCACCGGCGATATCCAAACAGTGCGCGGATTTATCCACAGCCACATCGTGGAAGTGATGCGCACGATTGCGCTGTTCGGGTTTTCATTTGCGATGATGGCATCGATCAATCTCGAATATGCGCTGATGAGCACTGCGTTGGCGCCCATCCTGATCGTCAGCAGCTACGTTTTTTTTAAAAAAGAACGCAAAAACTGGGAAATGGTGCAGGATGAAGCGGACAAACTGGATACTGTGGTACAGGAAAATTTGAACGGGATTCGAACCGTGCAGGCATTTGCCAATGAAAATCACGAAATTGCGAAATTTGCGGAGCGCAACCAAAGCAAGCTTTCCGCAGATTTGCAGCACCTGAAACTGCACACATTTTTTTGGCCGGCGTCCGATTTTGTGGTTGGCTGCCAAATAACGATAACCGTTTTGGCGGGCGGATATTTGGCGATAAACGGCCAAATTACTGTTGGCGAAATGCTCAGTTTTTACGCATACGCCACCATGCTGTCGTTTCCGATGCGTCAGTTTGGCAAAATTTTATCGAAAATCGGAGTGGCAACCGTAGCGATCGGGCGAATTCACGAAGTGCTCGATTCTCCGCTGGAGCGGCAGGACGGTTTCGCCAGAGATGAGAAACTGCGCGGTGCGATCGAGTTCCGCGATGTCTCATTTCGCTTCGATAAAAATGCCCGGGAAAATATTCTGAAACGCATATCCTTCAGCATCCAGCCGGGCGAAAAAGTGGCGCTGGTTGGTGCAACCGGTTCGGGTAAGTCTACTATTATCAAACTGTTAGTTGGCTTGTACGATCCCGATTCCGGGCAGGTGTGTATCGACGGGCATCCGGTGGAATATTACTCGCCGCGATATCTGCGTCAGCGAATCGGGTTTGTGCTGCAATCGCCGTTCCTTTTTTCGACGACGGTAAAACACAACATCGCCTACGCAGATCCGCTTGCGCCGAAAGCCAAAATTTGGGCTTCGGCTCAGCTGGCAAAAGCGGATCAACTGGAATCTGTACTGCCGGACGGATACGAAACGATGGTCGGTGAAAAAGGCGTGACGCTTTCCGGCGGACAAAAACAGCGGGTCGCACTCGCGCGAACGCTGCTCACAGAGCCGGATATTCTGGTGCTGGACGATGTCACTTCCGCGGTGGATACTGAAACGGAGCAGGCGATTTTCGAGGCGTTGCAAAAGGAGCAAATGCGCAAAACCACGATCATCATTTCGCATCGGGTGACCACTATTCAGCAGGCAGACCGGGTGCTGGTGATCCATCAGGGGCGCATTGTGCAGGAAGGAAAACCGGATGAATTGGCCAATATTCCCGGGTATTTTCGCGATATCCATCTCATCCAAAATGCGCTCGAAGCGGAAATTCAGCAAAACATTGCGGTGTTACCCAATTGAGCCGAAACGACAGAAAATAAACCGTGCATTTCCGGTATGCAAATGCCGGAAATGCTCAAAAAATTTCGATTTGAAAGGTGTGATAGTTTATGAGTCAACAATTGACAGACAAAAAATTTGAGGGCGGTGGGGCACTCGGCCCCTTTCTCCGGCAGATTTTTAGCTACAGTTTTCGCTACAAACGCTGGTTTTTTCCGCTGGCGGGAATGGCGATTGTAGTTGCATTAGTGGATGCGTTTTTTCCATACATTTGGTCGCTATATCTGGACGAAGCGATCACGCCGGCGGTAGAAACTTTTCAAAAAACGGGCGAGTTGCAAACCGATTACAGCAAACTTTATAGCTTCGGTTACACCTATCTCGCATTTCTGATTGCCCAGGTTACCGGCGTTTTTGTGTTTATCTGGTATGCCGGTAAAATACGCCATACGGTTATTTACGATCTCAGAAAAGAGATGTTCGAGAAGCTGCAAAAGCTCTCGTTTTCCTATTACGATCGTTCGGCAATCGGCTGGCTGATCTCGCGGATCACCTCCGATACCGATCGTGTAACCGAAGTAATTTCGTGGGGAACGCTGGATTTGGTGTGGGGCGTTTTTACGATCCTTTCCTGTTTCGGGATCATGGCGTTTTACAACTGGAAGTTGATGCTGATCGTGCTGTTCAGCATGCCGGTGCTGGCGTTGCTTTCGGTTCACATGCGCCGCAAAATTTTGGCGTATTCGCGGGAAGCGCGGCGAATCAACAGCGAGATGACCGCCTATTTTAACGAGCACGTTCACGGCATCGAAGTAAACAAAGTGAGCGCGCAGGAAGATAACGCAGCCCTCGGCTACAGCGAAAAAAGCCAGAAAATGCGCCGGGCATCGTATCGTGCGGCGTTTTTTTCGGCGATGCTGGCACCGTTGGTGATGATCATCGGTGCGTCGGTCGCGGGATTGATCATCTTTTTCGGCGGACAATCTGTGCTCACCGATAACGGCTTGACCATCGGAATGCTGGCAGCGTTCATCAGTTACGCGACGCTGGTTTACGGACCGATTCACGAATTGACCAATTTTTATGCGTCGGCGCAGGGTGCGGTTTCGGCGGGCGAGCGGGTGTTTTCGCTGCTGCGCGAACCGGTCGAAATGGCGGATGAGCCGGGCATGCCCGATTTTGACGACATCACCGGCGAGGTTCAATTTTTAAACGTCGATTTTCATTACGTCGCCGACCAGAAAGTGTTGAAAAATTTCAACTTACACATCCGTCCCGGCGAATCAATCGCTTTGGTTGGACCAACCGGCGAAGGGAAATCGACCATCGCCAGCCTGATCGCACGGTTTTATCAACCGCGCGGCGGCGCAGTTTTGATCGATGGTGTGGATTATCGCCGGCGAACGTTGCACAGTTTGCGCCGCCAAATGGGCATCATTTTGCAAACGCCGCACGTTTTTTCCGGCACGATTCTCGATAACATTCGTTACGGCGATTTCGACGCAACCGAAGCGCGTGTGGCGGAAACGCTGCGGATTATCGGTGCGGACGATCTGATTCCGCGTTTGAACGAACAGGTTGGCGAAAGCGGCGGCAACCTCTCCAGCGGCGAAAAACAGCTCATTTCATTCGCGCGGGTGATCGTGAAAAATCCCAAAATTTTGATAATGGACGAAGCGACGTCATCCGTTGATACGCTCGCCGAAGCCAAAATCCAGAAAGGGATTGAACAGCTCATCAGCGGGCGAACATCGATCATCATCGCGCACCGGTTGTCCACCATCCGCAACTGCGACCGTATTCTGGTCATCCGCGCCGGCGAAATTATCGAAGCCGGCAGCCATCAGGAATTGGTTGCGCAAAAAGGACAGTATTACAGGCTTTACACCCACCAATCGCGGGAAGCCCTGCCTTCGTAAACAACATCAGCCGGTGGAAATCAACCCATTTTCGCCGGTTTTTTTGCCCGGTCAACCGGTAATTTCTTTTACTGGATTTTAATTTATTGAAGATTTATGTTTGATTATCAAATATTATTCACCAACAAATTCGGGTCGAAATATGCAAAAATTTAACATCCCCAACACAGATCTGGTCGCGTCGCATATCGGATTTGGCTGTATGAATTTGGGCGGGCAATGGCATCGCCAACCGTATTCTGCAGAGGAACGGTCGCGGGCAATTGCCGCCATCGAAATCGCGTATGAGTGCGGCATCAATTTTTTTGATCATGCGGATATTTATGTTTTTGGTAAATCCGAGCAGATTTTTTCGGAAATCTGGCAGATTCATCCCAATCTTCGCGATGATATTATTTTGCAGTCCAAATGCGGCATTCGTTTCCCGGATGATCCGGAAAAAGGATTGCCGGGGCGATATGATTTCAGTTTTGAGCACATCGTAACCAGCGTGGAAAATATTCTCGACCGGCTGAAAGTGGACAATCTGGATATTTTATTGCTGCACCGCCCGGATCCGCTGATGGAACCGGAGGAAGTCGCAAAAGCCTTTTTTGCTCTCCGTTCATCGGGGAAGGTGCGCCATTTTGGTGTGAGCAATTTCACTGCCGGGCAAATTGCGTTGCTGCAAAGTTACATCGATCAACCGCTGATTGTCAACCAGGTTGAGTTGAATTTATTGCATTCGCATCTCATCAATGAAGGAGTAGTTTTCAACAAAAACAATGCCAATGCAAGGTTTACAGATGGGACACTGGATTATTGCCGGTTGCACAAAATGTTTATTCAGGCATGGTCACCGGTTGCGCAAGGCGCCATTCTTCGCGACAGTTCGGAAGTAAACGAGCCACATTTGAAGGCAACAACCGCGCTGGTTCAGCAATTAGCGGAAGCCAAACAAACCAGTCGCGAAGCAATTGTGTTATCATGGTTATTGCGCCATCCGGCAAACATTCAGCCGATTATCGGAACAATCAAACCGGAGCGCATCCGGGCATCCGCAATGGCAGATGCGTCGCTATTGACCCGTGAAGAATGGTATTCGCTATTTGTTGCGGCACGCGGCGGGAAAATGCCATAGTGATACTTTTTTGCGGAATGAGTTGCGGCAGGTAAAAAAACGGCGATTAAAAGAACATCAGTAAGCCCAAAAAAAATAGGATGATAAACAGCGTCCGGGTGAATCGCTCCGCTTCAAATTTGCGATTGAGCAGGCTGCCAACATACGATGCCGCAAAAACCGCCGGCAGCGAAAACAGGTAAAATTTACCGAGTTGCAATGTCCACAATCCGTTTAAACCGTGCCCGATAGTGATTAAAAAATTTGCCGGCAGCAAAAATCCTTGCATAGTTGCCCTGAAATTTGCCGGTGGCCAACGTCGCAAAGTGCCGTAAACCACCGCCAGCGGGCCGTTGGTGTTGTACGCACCACCGAGCATTCCTGCAAAAAAGCCGAACGGGTATGCCCAGCGATCATTTTGGATAGGGGAGAGACGCGGTTTGGCGAGATTGTAAACAGAAAATCCGATCAGCAGTAACCCCAAAATCCCTTTGATAATCGATTCCGGCGCATAAATCAGTGCATACATGCCGATCGGGATGCCAAAAATGCCGCCGATGAGCAGTTTGGATGCCGCTTTAAAATCGAGCTTACTCCAGCTATCAACGAGAATCAAAATGGCATTGCTCAACCCGATGAGCGCAACCAGCGGCGTCGCGGATTTTACGCCGATGAGTAACGCGAGAAGCGGCATTGCTACAAGCGCATCGCCAAAACCGAACGTGGAACGGGTGAGGGAGGCAACAAAAAGGATCGCAACAACAATTAAAATCAGTTCCATTTGAGAAAAGCTATCCGCAATAAAATCAATCGGTTAAAGTCGTCAGGTTTAATGTGGCAACGCGTCCGTCTGCGCCGGCGGCCCATGCTTTGTTGCCAAATACATCGAGTGTGTAAAATCCGGTTTCGCTGATCATTTGCCAATTCAAACCGTCATCTGATGAAAAACTGCATCCGGTTCGACCGACTGCGATCAGGAGTTTTTGCTCGCCATTTTGCAAATATCGAACGCAGGACCGATCGCCGGTTTGCTGCGCGCCAGCCGGTGATTTCCAGCTTTTTCCACCATCGGTTGTGCGTAAAACGGTATTTTCGGGTTGCTCCGGTTGTTGATAATCGCCGCCGACAGCAACGCCGTTTAATGCATCCCGGAATGCCAGCGAAAAAATGCCCTGCGATGGAGAGCCGCTGCGCATTTTTGTATCGAAAACCTGCCAGCTTTGCCCGCGATTTGCGGAAGTGAACACTCGTGCAGCCGTTCCGCCTGTCGCAATCCAGACATTATTTTCACCGAAAACCGAAACACAAGTGCCGCTGGCAGCAAAGGCGTATTCGCCTTCGATGGTGGCCGGTAGTTCATCCGGTGCAAATTCACGCCAGTTTTTTCCGCCGTCTGCGGTGCGGATCAGCAGCAATTTTCCGGCAACCGGATCGCTAAAGGCGATGCCGTTTTGTGCATCCCAAAATGCCATTGCACAAAAAAAACCGTTTTTATGCGGATTGGTAAACCGGCGCTGCCAGTTTTTTCCGCCATCTGTGGTTTGGTAAATTCGGGATTTTCGCCCGGACCGCAGGCTAAAAGCAGGGCGTTGTTTTTGTCGAAAACCTGAACATCGCGAAAGTCCAGCGAATCAGCGCCGGGCACGTTTCCGGGAACCCAGTTTTCACCGCCATCATTCGTAATTGCGTATTTTCCCATGGAGCCGCTGATCCAGACGAGTGAAGTCAGATGCCGCATCGATGCCCCGCAACGAGGTGGATAATCCGGAATTTTGCATCTGCCAAACTGGTTTGTTTGCAGTCTGGGCATGCAGTAAAAAACTCATCAACATCAAAAAAATCGGGAGGTGGGATGAATGTTTGGCGAGTCGATTTTTCATAGCAGCCAAACTTATCGAATTTGCGTGCGAAAAGCCAATGGCTTTTGAATTTGCCGATGCACCAATTTTTACCCGGATCATACGGCAACCGTCGATTTTTCTGTCTCAACCGCGTCTACCAATTCCCGGTTTTTTCTGCCGATGAGGAATGCCAGCAAGAGCCAAATTCCCACAAGCGACATGTTGAAAATTGCAAATCCGGTGATGGAAAACGACAGCCAGGTAACGCCAACAAAAACGATTGCTGCAGAAAGCACATCGCCGGCGCGCACGAAAAACGAATCGATGGCCACTTTGGCTTTGTATTTCTCCTCGCGGGTTGTCGGTAAAAAGAGGATGTGTCGCACCGTGTTATTGAGTGAATAATCGGTGGCGTTTTCGGCTGTTTTTGCCCAACGCAGTAAATTCAACATCGTCGGAAATAACGCAATAAGGAAGTATCCGCCAAAAGCGATCACCGGTAAAGTCATGATCGCAAAGCGAACGCCCAAATATTTCAGTATTCGCGAAACGATGAAAAGTTGCATAATCAAACCAACCACCCCAACGATAAAATAATAATCAGCGTAAAACCGTGCGATAAATGTATTCTCCGAAAAATCCCCTGCAGGACTGCTGGCAGCGAGTCGCGCAGCTTCGTCGGACACTGCCCGCCCGATGATGTATTCGCCGGTCGTATTTACCCAATTGGTGAACAGCATTAACAGGGCAATGAGCAACAAGTACTTATTTTGATAAACGACCCGAAACGCCCCATCTTTGGAAAATTCCGGTTCGGATTCGTCGATTGACTGAGCAGATTTTTTTGTTGATAACCGCTCATTTTCACGGCGAAAAAGATAATTGGTGATCAACAGACTGGTCAGCAAAATCCCGGCGGAAATAAGCAGCATTTCGTAAACATCGACAAAGTCGATTAACATTCCGGCAATTTTTGGTCCGATGACACCGCCCGCCGAAGCGCCAAATCCGATGATCACAAATAAGCGATTGCCTTCATCCGGCGTGTATACATCGTTCGCGAACGACCAAAATTGGGCGATAATCGTCAGGCTGAAAATCCCGACCCACAGAAAAAACGCAACACCTGATGGAATGCCGATCAAAATCAATCCGTAAAACAGGATCAAATTGGATACAAAAAACAGTGTCACATAATTGATGAGCTGTTTTCGGGGATATTTTCCGGCGAGCCAACTGTAAAATCGCAGTGCGCCCATCAAAATAACCACTTGCAGCGCTGATGAATAGCTTTTGATTTCCGCACCGCCACCGGTGAGGATCAGCGGTTCGCGTACAACTTTCGCGATGAGATACGCGGTTAAAATCAGGAAGATATTTAGTGTCATCAATAGCGCTGTAACGCCTTCGCCGCGATTGATTTCTGTGAATAATCCGATAAACTTTTCCGTAGCACTTTTTCTATTTTCCATCCGGGTTTTGCCCTTTGCAATTTTTGCCTCAACATCTATCTGTGGTTTTGTCTCAGAAAACTCGTCTCGAAATGAGCTTACGAAAGATATTAACAATAGATGTTGAAAAAATCAAAAAAGTGTCGTTTTAAAACAAAAACGCCCGACAGATGGTGCCGGGCGTTAAAAAAAGCGGTTGATGTTCGATCATTTATTATAAATCGCCACCGAGTGAAATATACCACATTGGTTTGCTGGAGCCTTCCAAATCGTAATTCCACGCGACGTCGATGCGCATCAAAAAGTAGAGGAAATACACTCGTGCGCCAACGCCGTAGCCGCTCACGAGATCTTTAAAGCGGCGTTTGCCGTCCTCTCCAACTTCGGTGGCGCGCCATTTATCGTTGCTGTACCAGTTTTTACCGGGAAAATACGCGGTGCCGATATCATAAAACATCACGCCGCGAATATTAAACAGGCGAATCGGGGGGAATCCCAATCCCAAAAACTGGATCAGCGGGAACCGGAATTCCATATTTGCCAACAAATAGCGGCTGCCTTCCGCTTCGTAATATCTGGCGCCACGCAGCGGCGTTACAAATTCACTAAAGAAAATATCGCCAATGGAATTGGTGCGGAATCCGCCGTTTTTGGTTTTGTAATTGATCCAGTTATCGATTCCGCCGAGGAAAAATCGTTGCGGGTTATCGCCAAAACTGGCTGCACCGCTCATCCGGAATGCCATGCTATATTCGCGATTGAGCATAAAATATTTGCGATAGTCTGCCGAAACCGTGCGAAAATCCCGGCTGTTGGTTTCATATTTTGGACTGGCGAGAAGCGATAACGCATACCGGCTGCCATCAATTGGACCGGTGTATCCCCATAAAACTGAATCGTGGACATACGAAATTGTTGGCAAAATTGTGCTGACCCGTTCATCCTCCGCAGATGATAACGACAGGTTTTCCAGCAAAATATTATACCAGTTTAGGCTGCCTTCCAACCGGCTGAATTTGCTGAACGGGTAAGATGCCAGCACATTCAATCCGTAGTTTCGGTAGCGTTGCAACTGGAAGCCATTGCTGAAAACCCATGCGAGATGGTACCCGCCAAATCCGAGGCTGATGCGTTTTTTCAGGTTTAGATAAAATATACTTAAGTCGCTGTTTTTTAAGTCGGATACGAGGTTAACATTCAGAAAGATTTTGTGATCGCCCAACAGGTCGCTGAATGCAAAAGTGGTGTATCCGGAGAAGCCGAAAAAGGTGTTGTAGCCCGCTGCACCGGTTACAACATCCGGCGAAAACTTGAGCTTGTATTTCCGCACTTTAAAATCGCCTTCGGCGTTGAGATAGGTTGTTGTATCCAGTTCAACTATCTTTTCTTCTTCCTCTTTTGCTTTATCCATTTTGTATCGGGTAAAGACATAATTGCTGTAACTGATTGGCGACGACTGGTCACCTTTGGTGATTGACTGCGGCGTTTTTTTATCCGATTGCCAATTGCGGGCGTAAACCGGCAGTTTTTCGCTTTTCATATCCTTTACAAATTCCGTATCGCGAAGCACTTTTGGCGACATTTCCATAGGATTATTCACCATATAAATATCGAAGCCGCCTTTGTTAAATGATGAAAACACCATTTTGTTGGCGTTACGATCCCAATTGATTTGCAGAACGCCTGAAATAATATTGGTTACGGGATAATCGTTCAACGATTCCAATTGGCTGAGATTCACATCGGAAACGGCACCGGAGTCGATTAAAACGGGATCGAAATATCCGGTTGGGCGATCGAAATGATGGATGTAGAGGTTGGAAATCCCATTTCTTTCGGAAAGATATGCCATCCGTTTGCCATCCGGTGCGAACAAAGGATTGGATTCTGACCAGGGTGTGTCTGTCACGCGTTCCATTTGTTGATCTGCCAATTGGAGAATATAAATGTCACGCTTTTCATAATCATGTTTTGTCATCTGAAAATCATCAGGCAGTGGAACGTTGTTCAAAAATTCTTTTCGATCAGATACAAATGCCAATCGTTTACTGTCCGGCGACCACGATGGTTGATCATCCGTAAACACATCGTTGGTTAATTGCACAACTTCCTGATCAGACAAATTGAGATAGTAAATATCGCTTTGATTATTTTTGTTGCCGACGAAAGCAATTTTTTCACCATCCGGCGACCACGCTGTTGTGAATGCGCCGTCGAGATCTTTCAAATCGTAATTGGTGATGTCGCCGTTTTTCACTTCAACAATATATATGGCATCGTGCGAACCGCTTTTTGCAGCGAAAGCCAGTTTTTTTCCGTCCGGGCTAAAACTCATTCCGGGGCGCAGAAATTTTAATTCTTCGAAACTTTTGGAGCGTTCGCCGGAAACGAGCGTTCTGATAATCCGTCCGTCGAGTGCGGACATCAAATAGATATTCTGCGATCCGCGACGATCGGAAATGAAAGCAACTTTGTCGCCATTCGGCGATATTGCAGGGCTTACGTTGAGGTAGTTCGGCACACGTGTGTGGTCTGTCAACCGTTTGGCAAATTCCACCGGCTCTTTGCGATCAGCAACATCCGGCCAATATTGCCGCCGCAAATAGCGGTGCCAGCGATCGGTAAATTCTTCCGAACCCACCCCGACAGATGAGCGAAGCACTTTTTCGAATGCCACTTTGCCGCGCATTTTGTGGAGCATTTCGCCGATTTTATCCCGTCCGTACGTGCTGGCAATATACCGGAAAACCGAAGCGCCACCTTGATACACCAGATAATATTGCAACGCTTGCAGGTTTGGCATGTAATTGTTCAGCACGGCATCACGAACAATCATATCTATTCGCGTATCCCAACCTTGCGACTGAAATTCAGCCAGACCTTCCGAAAACCACAGTGGCGCCGGCGTAACCTCCCCGACAATCAGCGATTGAACGGAGCCGCCATACAGCATGTCGTTCATGACAGCGTGCACCAACTCGTGATGGATCACATGCCGGAATTGTTCGTATGAGCCTTCAAACGGCACAACAATCCGGTTTTTGTATAGCTCGGTAACGCCGCCGATACCTTCTTCGAGATATGAAATAACCACGTTTGTCTGTTGCCAGTCATTGTGGGAATTATATACAATAAAAACAATTCGTTCACGAATATCGAACCGGAAATCGCGCTGCAATTGCACATACGCGGATTCGGCGATTTCTGCCGTAAATTCCGCAATTTCCTGACCGCCTTCATAAAAATAAATATCGAAATGTTTGGATTGAATGTAATACCACTCAAAATCTTTGTAAATGACCTTGTTTTTGCCAAATCCATAAACGGGTTCTGATCCGACGACTGTCATCGCCAACAACAAAATTACGGCATAAAACCACTTCATTCGAAAACTCCTGTATATGGACAATAAAAATTTTGTATATTTGAACCGAAACACGAGTTAAAAGTTCAATAAAATAACCTGTTTGCGTCAATAAAAAAATTCAGGGCAGCAAAAAGATAAGGGACATACTTGCGAAAATCCAATTCATTTTTCTGTGAAGCAAAATCTTTTTTTACCGGTTGCGATAACGGAAAATTATATCCTGGAGAAATCGGTTTACCGGCTCCGGACGCAACCGCAAATCCGGGAATTTCTCGCATTTCGCAATTTCTGGTGGTGCTGATAACTTTGTTTCTCCAAATCAATTTCGTTTACGCGAACAATGAATCCGAAACCGTAACCGTGCCCTGGGATAGTGTGCTTGCGGAAATGCAGGTTATTTCTTCGCTCAGCGAAGCTGATTCTGTTAGGGAACAGCTTTATACGAATCTGTTTGAACGATATCAAATTAGCATCGATGATTACCGGAAATTTCACCGTGATTTTATGCAAAAAGACCGTGAGGGACAGCGGCTATTTTTGGAAAATATTCAAAAAATTATTCAACATCGTCAGGAAAAACCGGTATCCGACCCAGATAAAATAGATAGCCAACGACAATCATTCAATACCCATTCCGGGTTATTTTCAGATTATGCACTAATTTTTGCCACATCTAAAGATTATTCCTTGGTTTTACGATATTTATAAATGTTTTTGTATAAAATATGATCATAAAAATTAGCCTTTTTTAAAATTATGACACGCGACACTTCGCAATGAGAATTCAACTTTAATTTATTATTCAAAAGCTGAATAAGTGCAAGTTTTTAGCATGTCAAAATCTTCAAAATCGGATGTGTTAAATTTTTAAATTACGAGAAATGTTATGTTACAATGGTTTCGAAAGCAAGAATCGTCGCATGCTGAAGTTAACGGAAATGGTAACGATATGCATATCGCACTAATGCAAAAGATGGTCGAGTTTTTGGAAGGGCAGATTTCTGCACCAAAACGCGCCACTTCCGTTTTATCGCATGTATCACGATTCAAGGAATTGCCGCCATCGTTTCAGGAAAAGGAACTTCCGGCACTCTATCTCAAACTCGAACAATATTTGTGTGACGAAGATCCGATGCAAAAATTCACGCGTCTGGCACTTCGGAAAACCGTCCAGTATCGCTACGAACCGTTGATGGAATTGGAAAATTTCAACCCCATATTCGAAGAAAAAGCGGCACAGGAATTTCTGCTTTGCCAAATGTTGTTGAAACAATTTATTGCCAAATCACAGGTTCATTTCAAAAATTCGGACACAACTTATTTTCACAATATTTCTGAATGGGTGCACACAATTCCTCAATCGGGTGCAAAAGAAATTCCTTTTGAAGCTGCAGATTCGCAGCCGGCTACTTTTGATGAATGGACCCCGGTTTTAACGCGATTTTCCCAACGATTCTATCAATTTTTGGTGGAAAAATTGGGTAAAGATATCGCGGATGAATTGTATGAAAACAGCTATCGCGAATTAGGGGAATCGTATCGGCTGCTCGAAACTTTCCACGTGATTGTTCAATTGCTGCCGGAAAGTTTGTTGGATGAAAGCAAAATCGGTTTCCTGAATTCGGATCAGGTTAAAAATGTTTTCCTCAATAAAATCAACCAGTTACAGAAAATTAATGAAGCGCTGAATCAGAAAAATACCGAACTGCAATCTGCACAGGATGATCTGGAAGCAGCGCAAGAATCAACGCTGGAATCTGTTGAATTGTTAAATCTGGTGCTGAATACCGTTGATGAAGGCGTTATCGCGACGGATGAAAATGGCAAAATTATCATGATCAACGAGCAAGCGCTTGACATGTTCGGATATACCGAAGATGATCTGATCAAAAAGGATTTTACCGTTTTGTTGCCGGAAAAATACCGCGATCAACATCGCTTGGCTGCGGATTCGGTTGAAAAAACGGGTCTTTCCAAAGCTTTTGGCGAACGACTGACCGTCGAAGGATTGCGAAAAGATCGTTCGGTTTTTGCGCTGGAACTGGAGTTTAATCGGACAGATATCGGCAAAAAGTCATTTTTTACGGTTGCGCTGGAAGATTTATCGCAGGAATTGAAACACGAAACGGAATACAAAAAAGCGTTGAGCAATCTTCGGGCGATTCGGGATTCCTATCGTCATTTGATGGATGTTGTTCCGGAAATCGTTTTCACTTTGTCTGTGGATGGCGATTTTGTGTCGATTAATCCTTCTTTTGAGCAAGTCAGCGGTTGGGATCGTGAAGAATGGTTGGGCAAGCCGTTCACGCAATTGGTTCATCCGGAAGATTCCAAAATAACGCTGAAGGCGTTTCAAAATGTGTTGCAAAATCAGGAAACCAGACTGGATACCTTGCGGTTACGCAACAGTGATGATGTGTATATCAGCGGAAAATTCCGCATTACGCCGCAATTGCTCGACGGAAAAGTGAGTGGTGCCATCTGTTTGCTCCAGATTACCGAAGCGCAGGCGGCTGTTGAAGTGGCGGAAAACAATCCGCAACTGGCAGCGGAACTGGATGACCAAAAAGAAATCACCCGTTCTCTCGAACTCGCGATTCAGGAAAAAGACGAAAAGCTGGAACAACTTGATGCGGATTTGCATCTCGCAGAAAACCGGTTCCGTAAAATGATGTCGCTGAGCAATGTCGGTATGGGCATTCACACCAACGGGCGTTTGGCGATTATCAACGAAGCCGGAGCGGCGATGCTGGGTGCGGAATCACCGGCGGATTTGACGGACAAACACATGCTGGATTTTATTGCGCCAGAAGACCGGGAGCGTTTTCAGGATATCATTTTTAATATGCTCAAATCCGGTGACGATGCGCCAAAAACCCAGCTAAAAATGCAAACTGTTGATGAACGGAATATCGATGTTGTTTATCAGGCAACGCCGGTTGTTTACAATGGATCCCAAGCTATTCAATTTACAGTTGAAGCCGAAGCGGCATTTGAAATCGACACACCCGAAAGTGCGGTTTCTTCAACGGGAAAATGGGATACTTATCTTCAGTTTTCCCCCGATGCAGTGATGATTAACGCGCTGGACGGACAGGTGTTAAAAATGAATTCCCGTGCGGAATCGTTACTCGGTGAATCGGCTGATGCGTTGTCCGGCAGTTCTTTCATGAATCAGATTTCCGATGAGGAACGCGATGCGGCATCCCAAAATATTTATTTGATGATGCATGGACGTATGGAATCGATTACCGCAACGCTGGTAAATTCAGAAGGTATCGAACAATCGGTGCAACTGTTGGCAAAACGCATCCAATTTGGCGAAGATGGCGCAATGCTGTTGCATTTGCGTCCGGCTGTTGCGGCTACAGAAACCGCTGGAGATTCAAAGAAAGAAAGCGAAACATTAAAAACGCAGATCAGCGAGTTGGAACAAAAGCTTGCCGAAACCTCAGCTAAAATCAGTGAATACGAATCACAAATCGCCTCACAAGCTGAACTCGCAAATGAAGAAACACAATCGCAAATAAAAATTTTAGAGCAGAATTTGGAAGAAACTCATCAAAATTATCAGGATGTGCAGGCGAAGCTGACAGCGGCGCTTGCCGATGTTCAGACAAAGGAGAGTCAGCTTATGGAAACACAAAATCACGCTTCCGAAATGGAAACCCGTGTGCAGGAACTGTTGCAAAACAGTGAAGAAATGGAATTGCGTCTGCAATCGTTAAACAACGAATACAAAGAAACACAGGCGAAACTGGAAGAAGCGAGAGCCACGTTGTCTGCCAATCAGCAAACGGACCGGCAGATAAAAACCAACGCGGCGATGATGCAGGCAAAATTGCAAAATACGCAAATGAAACTGAATGCCTTGTTAAGTGAATATTCCGAGCTCAGTGAAAAACATTCGGTTATCAAAAATGAATACACCGAATATAATGAAAAAGCTGAAACGGCTCAACGGCTGCATGAAAAGCTATTGCAACGGATAGAAGCAGCTCGCGAGGAACGCGATAAATTGGAACAGATGCTGGCAGAAACTCGGGTAGCATATGAAACGGCAACCGGTAAACTGTCATCTTTGGAAGCGAGTGTTTCCGGTAAAACCGAGGAAGCCAGCCGCATTAGCGAAGAATTGTATTCAACCCGTCAATCGCTGGAAACTACAAAATCAGAACTGGCATCGTTGAGCGAACGGAAAACCGAAACGCAAACGATAGTTGATGCACTTGCCGAAAAACTGCGCGAAACAGAATCAGCACTGAGCAATCTGGAATTGCATTTGCAGGATAAAAAAGAAGAACGCGATACGCTCGAACAGCAGGTCGCAACGCTTTCCGGTCAAACAAAACATCTGAACGATCAATTGGAAGAGCTGACCGCACAAACCGAAGAAAAATCAGCCAGATTACAAACCTTGCAAAATAGGGTTGAAGAAACTGAAGCGAATCTGCAGGATCTGGTTGCCCGCGAAGTTGAAGCGGCAAACAAATTGACCGCAACCCGCCGTGATGTTGAATCAACGGAAAACCAGATTCAAAAAGCCATCGCCGATTTGGCAGGTTTAAACGAAAAAGTTGCGGCAGCGACAGCCGACCGCGATTCTCTGGTGGATGAGTTGAACACTGCCCGTGCAGATCTCGACGCGACGCGTGCGGAGCAAGAGCAGATCGAATATGCATTCAACGCCAAACACGGTTCGATGCAAGAGCTGGAATCGCGATTGACTGAAATGAACGAATTGCTTGGCAAAGAAAAAGCGCGGGTTCAGAAATTGCGCGAGTTATTCCCGATTGGTCCGGGCAAACAAATTCGCGAAGATAACGATTATTGGCAAAAAGTTTGGGCTTTCGCTGATGACCCGAATAATGAATCGTTATTCTAAGCTTAAATGGTTTGAAAACAGTAGTTTAATCAGAATTAATCAAACGCGGTCCGGCAGTTTTCGGATCGCGTTTTTTATTATTTTCTGCTAAACACGAATTTTTACAGGTTGTTTTGATAACAGAAAAGTTGTACATATTCTGAAAATTCAACGAAAAAAAGGTGAAAATGACATTCCTGAAATCGCTGTTTATTTGGATGCTGTTTGTTTTGCTGCCGCACATTTGCGTTGCGCAGCAATGGCAAATCAGTTTGGTCGATTCTTTCCCGAAGAGTGACGCGGCGATAAAAATAGGGAAGGGAGCAGCAATCGACACCGATTTTCAGAATAACATTTTTGTTCTCGATCGCGGTAATCATCAATTGCTGAAGTTTAGCTTGGATGGCAAATTACTCGATCAAATCGGCGGTTTTGGCCGAGGAAATGATGGCTTCGATAATCCATCGGACGTTGTGGCTAATACATCGCTGGATGTTTTTGTGGCAGATTATTATAACCGGCGGGTGGTTCGATTCGATAAAAATCTCAATTTTCTTAGCCAGCTAACCTCGGAACTCGATCCGCCGTATGATTTTGACCGGGTGCTCAGCGTCGCGGTTTCGCCGCAATATGACCTGTTTTTGCTGGAAGACCGGGACAACCGGATTATCAAATTCAACCGGTTTTCCGAAGCCACGGCGGTTTTGGGAGGAATGGACGATCCGTATGCCCAGTTGCTCGAACCAACCGATTTGGCGCTGGATGCCAATTTGCAACTATACGTTGCCGATCCCGGGCAGCAGGCGATTGTTGTGTTCGATTATCTCGGGAATTATTTGCGTAAAATAGAACACCCGGCGTTTGAGCAACCCCGGGCGATTTCATTTGATTCTAAAAATAATTTGCTGGTAACAGACACCGCAAAACGGTGTATTTTTGTGTTCGAGAAAGGGCTCCGCTTTAGCGGAACCATCGACGCCGGATTGTTGCATCGCGACATTGTCGGCGCCGTAAAAATCAATGCCGAAAAGCAGAAAAAACAATATGTTGTGGTGTTGGGTAACAACCGCTGTTTTGTGCTGGAAATTACCCAAACATCGCCTTAACGCGATTTCACCAAAACAGTTTTTCCCGCCACAGATGCCTGATATTCTTCATTATACATCGCTTCCGCTATCGCCGCCGGCAGACTGAATTCGCCAACAGTAACCGCGTTCAATTTCACGACGAAATCGGCATAGCCTTCGTAACCGTTCAAATCGAAAAACCACATTACCCGGTCATCGCGAATATCGAGATAATTTTCGCGATTGAGGCGATAATTATTCATCCAGCCGGGCATTTCCTCACCACTCAACCGCGTATTTTGCACTTCCCATCCTGCGGGCAGCACTTGAACCAGCGCCACATTTTCAATATTCCTGTATTGCCGCTGGCTGTTTTTCACCCGGAAATGTGCCCAAAAAACCTGCCCCTGGGTAACGTTTGCCGGATCAATTGCCGCGCCGTCTTCGTTGAGCCATTCGACGGTCAGTGCCAGGTTTTTCTGTTCGGTTTTCATGTCGCTTTGCAGCGGAATGCCATCCCAAATCAGAGTTGCGAACGTGCGTTTTGCAGAACTTGCGCCATCGACGGTAACGGTCAGATCTTCGCCAAATCCGCTTTCGATGGGAATTTGCACTGCCCAATCATTGGTATCGAAAGGAATTTTGGAACCGTCCGGCAAGGTGATATTGCCAACCAATCTGGGTTTATTCGAACCCTCGCGTTTCAACGCGTTGAGGTATTTGCCGAGCGACAGCATGCAAAATCCCAATGTGTGGGTGGAATACCATTGATCGTTGGAAATAGCTTCGGAAATTTCGTTGGCAATGTTATCCGCTTCCGTCCAATTGCCCATCATTTGCAAAATTTCCAGAATAATCGCGCGGTCGCGCAGCGTTGAGCCAAAAGTGTTGCCAAATTCCCAATAGTCATTCACGGAAGTGTTGAGATTCTTGGTGATTTCGCTGGCCACATTTTTAACACCGGCGAGATAATAAGCGCCGGCCAACAGCCATTTTTCGGTATTTTTCATCTCTTTCAGGCTGTTTTCTTTGAGCAAATTCATTGCGGCGAGGTGCGGTTTTCCGGCTTTAGCCAGCAAATAAACGCGGTAAGTGCGTGTCAGCAAATCGTCACGAGTGGTGTTGGCCATCGATTGCTGAAATTTGACCCAGCCATCGAGCAAATCTTGCGGCACACTGTAGCCCAAATTTTTGGCTTCGAGCAGAAAATGTCCGGCATAATTGGTGCCCCAGGTGCTCACTTCCCTGTTGCCCGGCCAATAGGAAAATCCGCCGGATGGCAGTTTGAATCGCCGCAACCGGCTGATGCCTCCGTTGATATTTGCATCGATATCGATGGCTGCACGCCGCGCAACCGATTGTCTTTTGGTCGCTTCGCCGATGAAATCTTTCAAAAATAATTGCGGGAAAACCGCCGATGTGGTTTGCTCGATGCAGCCGTACGGATAGCGGATCAGATACCACAATCGCTGACCGAGATCGAGATTCGGGCGCAGCGAAACGGTGATCGACGCATTGTTCGAACCCGCAATGCCGCGATTGGGAATGAGCATGCTGACGCTTTTTCCGGTTTCGATCGATTGCTTTTCCGCCGATGAAACGCGCGGCGAATTGGCGCGAACATCGATATCGGTAACCTCTTCTGCGCTGAAATTGGCGCTTTTTACGGAAATCGTGATTTTCGCCGGACCGATTGCCGGTTTAGCTTTTACGCGGAACATCACATCTTTATCGCCGGTACCGGGGAAATTGAGCTGCGCTTCCGTTGGGGAAATCGCTTCCAGCGGACCTTCCATTTTCATCGAAACCGTCACATCGCCGATGCCTTCTTTCATTGCGAAAACGGTTGCAGGAATGGCGAATTCATCACCCGCACCGATGACGCGCGGCAGCGACGGTTGCACCATCAGCTCGGTTTTCACCGGAATTGCCTGTTCGGCGGAGCCATATCGATTGCCGGTTGCGCTGATGACCATCACCCGCACCGAACCGATGTAATTCGGCATCTCAAAATCGACCGTTGCTTCACCGTTTTTGTCGGTTTGCAGCGGCCCGCGGAACATCGCAACCGGTTTAAAACGGCGCCGTTTGTTGTCTGCGGATTGCGATTCGCGATAATCCTCCATGCCGCCGCCGATGGAAAATGTGCGGAAAATGTCGCCTTTATTCGCACCGATCACATGTCCGAAAAGATCAAAACTTTCCACACCCAGTCGTAATTTCTGGAAAAAATATTTCCACGGATCGGGCGTTTTGAATGCCGTAATGTCCAGCAATCCCTCATCCACAACGGCGATAGTAAATTGGGTTGACTGTTTATCTGTGGTGCGCACTTTTACAGAAAACGGTGCTTTGCTGCGCAACTCTTTTGGTGCATCGATCTCCAAAAATTGTCGCGACGATTTGTTTTCCACATTCAGCGGAACAACACCGTATGTGCGCATCGGGCGGTCATTTCCGGTTTGGCTGTGCGGCTGGATAACGGACAGCGTGAGGTAAACCGTCGGTGTCATTTCCGTGGTCAATTCGATGGGGATTTCCATCTCCTCATCGCCGGATGGCGTGAGCCAGCCGGTGCTCAGCACGCGCTGACCTTTTTCCATCGTCACCAAAATGCGCCCCTCTTTTGGCGCGGGGAATGTAACTTTTGCGGTTTCGCCGACCTGATACTGGTCTTTGTCGGTTTTCAGCGCCAGCAATCCGGCATCGCGCCCGGCAGCGGCATCGCCCCAGCGATACGCGTTCATAAATACGCCGGCAGTGTGCCCGTTGTCGCCATCCTGAATTTCGATGAGATACATGCCGTTGTCCGGCGGCGTAAATTTGATGCTGGCCGGCAGCGATTGCGAAACGATGCTGCCTTCGGCAAACAGGTCAGTACTGCTGTGCGATTTGAATCTCAGCCGGAAATCTTCGCGATTTTCGTATTCCCACCACCAATAGCGCATCCCTTTGTAAATTCTGTAGTTAAGCGGGTTGCCCGGTGCGACATTCCCATTCGTGTCCACCAAAATGGATTGGATATTTAATTCGTTGCCAACCTTTGCGTAGCCCCAGTCAAACTCGGGCAACTGGATGCCAACATAGCGATCGAACGGATGAATCGGGACGGTGATGCTGTTGGTGTTCGGGCGCCCGCCCTTCTCCAAAACGGTGCTTTCGATGCGGGCGGAAAGCGCTGTCGGTGCGTTACCGGTTTCGGGCAATTGCCAGCGAATGATTGCATCGCCGTTGCTGTCCAGCCGCGATTCGTCGATCATCATATCGATGGTTTGAAATTCCAGCGTTTGGTTATCAAACACAAAATTTTTGAATTTGGAAAATACCGGCGGCTGTTTCTGCAAATAAATGTTGGTTCGCGAAAGCAAGCCGTTTGCCGGATTGCCGAACAAATATTGGCTGTGCAAGTTGAGATTCAAAAAACGATCCACGCTGAAAAGCGTTGTTTTTTCTGGTGTTAGCTGCACTTTCAACCGGAAAGGTGCGACCGTTTCGATTTTGAGCGTATGGCTAAAATCGCTGCTACCGGCTTTGATATTTACCGCGTAATTGCCGGTCGGATCTTCCTCGCTGCCCTGAAATTGAAAATGATAAAATCCGTCTGTCGCCTGCCGGTTGGTGCTTTCGAATACTTTTTGTCCGAGCGGATTGTTGATGGTCATCGTTACGGGATGATTTTCCGGAAATGTGCCGTCCTCATTCCGGGCGATCACGCTAAAATTGACCGGATCACCGGGGCGATACACGCCGCGTTCGGTGTAAATATATGCGCGGGTGCCTTTGGCGACATCGTTGATACCGTCCGTATCAAAAGTAGATAAATTCCAGCCCATTTCGTTGGGTTTAATGACGCTGCGCTGTCCGTTATCTTCCACTTCGATGTAAAACACATTGTTTTCTTCGGTGGCAAATTCCGCCATCCCTTCGCCGTTAGTGGTCGCAGTGTTGAGCAATTGGTTTTGGTAGCTTTTAAATCGCACAGTTGCACCGCTTATCGGATTTGTTGTCAGCAAATTTGTAGCAAAAACAATGTGTTTATTGAATGCTTTTTTGTAAGTCAACCCGATATCTGTGCTGATAATCGGTTTGTAAATATTGCCGTTCGAATACAAATAGCCGTAGGAATACGGGCTGGAATAATAATCATCGTAATAGCCGCGCCGGTTTTGGAAGGCTTCGCGTTCTTCGTCTGTGCCATACAACATGTCTTCCATCTCGAACG
Organism: Calditrichia bacterium; assembly: GCA_020634975.1. Lineage (NCBI taxonomy): Bacteria > Pseudomonadati > Calditrichota > Calditrichia > Calditrichia bacterium. The sequence continues at coordinate 322,616 of JACKAQ010000004.1, forward strand.
ATATGTGTAATAAATACAGACCTTTATCGCCGCGTGGAATTAAGGGTTTCAAATCCAGCTCGTGTTGAAGCCAGGTGTTTCTGGTTTCGCCAATTTCAAGCTTGTCGTCATAAACACTGACGCCAACGCGGTTTACATACATGCTGTTGAAGCTTTCGCTGCGTTTTTCGCCGCTTTCAATTTGTTCGGTTTGTAAAAATTGCCCGAGGTTGTTTTCGTAAACCCGCATCACTTGCAGCCGTACTTTGCGCACATTCAGGGTCGAAAACAGCACTTTTTGCTCGTTCGCCGAGGGCAGAAAAACGCCATCGCTGGCAAATTTGATCTGCGGTTTCAGTTCCTCGATCGATACTTCCATTGACGATTGTGTAGCGATTCGCGTGCCGAACCGGCTGCGGATTCCCGGTAACACTTGCACGTCATACGTTTCGCCGTGGTTGAAACCACCGGTAAGCACCACTTCTTTTCCCATTTTTTTGAGATTGAATGGGGTTTGGGGAACAACAGAAATCATCCCGGAAATGTCCTGAGTCGCGTCCAGTTCATCAGAAAAAGTAATGGTGATTCCGGGATTTTCGCTGTCGATAAGTGGTTGAATATCCTGAACTTCCAGATTGGAAAGCGGGGAGAGGTCGAATTTTTTTCGATAATCCTGCGATAGCGCCAGCGGAGAGTCGTCTATCGCAAGCTCAAAATTAAGGCGTTTGCTGCCGCGCTCAAATTCCGCGCTGGTGAAACGAAAGGTTTTGTCGCCGGTTTGCTGTGTCCAGTTGATCGCCAGCGATCGTCCGTCCAGCTTCAGCGAAGTTGCTTTTTTCACAGCTTCCGATTCAGCCGGTTCGGTGAACGATATTTCGCCGGAAACCATCAGAAATCGGGGATTGTTGCTTTCGCGCAGCTCAAAATCAGTTGTCGCTTTGGCAATTTCGCGCCCGGCAACTTCGAAATTGAATTCCAGCGGCAACGGATTTTTATCCGCCAGTTTGGGCAACAGCTTTTCGATGATCAGTTTGCCCGAATATTTTTCGCGCATGGGCAGTTTTGCGTTCGGTTTGAACACCAGCGTTTGGGCGTTTTCCCATTTGGTAACGCCATCAATTCCCGGTGAAAATTCGAATACTTTTTCCGACACTGTCTGTCCGACGATATTTTGTTTGATAATTTCAGATGTGAATCGCACTCGAATTTCATCATCTGACGCAATAACGCCGGATGTCACCTGGCTAATCAGTTTCGCGGTTTCTTCCGGATAGCCGATTTTTCCCGGTTGATCAGTCGAATCTTTGCCGCAGGAAGCCAACACCAACGCAGCAACGGTTATCAAAAAAAATGTTTTTAACCCGATTAATTGCCTGCTCATTCCGTTCTCCAGTGAGGTTGATATATCATTAAATTGCAGGGATTTCCAACGATTTTTTAATGCATGAAATTACGGATGTTTACCCAAAAACAAAAGAACAGATTCACGAAATTCTCATTGGTTTTGCTTAGCCGACGCTATTTCTGAATCTGTCGAAAATTAACAGAATCACATTCGATTTTATAATTCTAAAACCAGATTTTTTCGCCGGTAAATTGCCCGATTTTATCAGGAATTTTTCCAAAAAAAGGATTTGAATTGCTGTTTTTTTTCAAGATATTCACTGTCTGTTATTTTCAAGTTTACGTTTCGAAATCCCTTTTTTAGTACCTTTGATAATTCTTAATCTCAATCCTGTATTTGATTTTGTTTGGGCGGTTTTATCTACCAATGAGAAAATCTAAATTTTATAAAAACAATCGGTTAAGCACACCCAAATATACGATTGAAATCAACGGCTAACATACTACCAATTCATCCAAACATGGAGGCATTTATGCAAAAAACCAGACAGGCCGTCTTATGTTTATTCCTATTGTTGTTTGTCGGCAGTCTGCAGGCGCAGGAATTTAGCGTGCCCGTAACTGTAACAGATGGCGAAAACACGTTGCAATTAACCATCGGGATGAGCGCGGTTGCAACCGACACATTTGATGTGGGCATCGATGCGCTTGCTCCTCCGCCCCCGCCGAGTGAAGCATTTGACGCACGTTTAAAATCAAACGGAAACGACTTTATTACAGATATTCGTGCCAGTTCCACAGATACCACCGCTTTTCAGGTGTATTATCAGCCCGAGCTTAATCAGGGTCCGATAAAGCTGACCTGGGACAAAGATGCGCTGGCATTATTAGGCACATTTTACATTACCGACAACCTGACCGGCACCGTATTTGGTCCGGTTGATATGACCCAGGTAGACAGTTTGATTGCGGATAATGCCTTTGTCACCGAACAGCTTCGCATTGTTGTGATAGCAAATCCGGTGCTGGATCCTCCCGCAAACCTGAATGCAGTTGGCGGAAATGGCGTTGTAGATTTAAGTTGGCTGTCTCCGGCGAAGTCCCAAAAACTGCTTCGCCAGCCTGAAGCACTTACACGTAAAGATAATGAAAACACCGGTTTGACTGATGACCGCGCCGTTCCGGCGATGAGTGTTTCAGTTGCGTTGCTTGGCTACAAAATTTTCCGGTCAGATGATGGCAGCACATTTTCGCAGATCGATTCGATCGGTGCTCCGGCAGCCGCATTTGCGGATAGCAGTGTTATCAACGGCACCACCTATTCCTACTATTTGACCGCAGTTTACGATGAAGGCGAAAGCGTTCCCTCCGATACCGTTTCCGCAACCCCGGAAGCCCCTGTTCTCAATATTCTTTTCGAAGAAGTTTTTGCAGATACAACAGCACCGCCGACCGGCTGGCAGGTGATCGACAATGACGGCAGCGGAGGATCTTGGGATTATGTGCAAGGTTTGAACTTTAGCAGCGGTGTTGTTTTGCCGCAAGCGGGTCAAAGTTTCTGGCACAGCAGTTTCCAGGATGCCAACGGCTTTGTGATCGACGAATGGTTGATCAGCCCACGGATTCCTGCAGCCAATTTCGAAACACTGAGTTTCTATGCCGGCTCCATCGGCGGCTCGTTCCCGGATTCGCTGAAAGTGCTGGTTTCGACCACAGGCAGCAACCCTGCTGACTTTACCGAGATTGCCTACTTTCAGGTTCCGGGTCCCACCGGTAGCTGGACCGAATTTTCTTTTGATATTTCGGCCTTCTCCGGCTCGGCGATTTATGTCGCCATCAACTACTACATCACCGATGGCGGAACGTCGGGTACCAATTCGGATAATGTTTGGGTGGATCACCTGACCATCACCGGCGAAGCGATTCCGCCGGATGTTGTTTTTGCTGATGATTTTGAAAACGGCAGCAGCAATTGGGTGTTGCAATCGACCTGGGCTGTCACCGATGAATCTTCAAATTCACCGACACATTCACTGACGGAAAGCCCTGGAGGCAATTACGCAGCCAACCTGAATATTTCGGCAACCCTTGCAACAAGCATCGATCTGTCGTCTTACTTCAGCGCCGAGCTGTCATTTAATGCACAATATGATATTGAGCAGGGTTTCGACTACATGTATGTTGAAGCCTCAGATGACGGCGGCTCAAGCTGGATAGAGCTGGATGTCTTTGATGGCACATCCCCGACGTGGCAAAATTATAGCTACGCGCTGAGCGGCGTTGTTGGCAGCAGCGATGTCAAAATCCGCTTCCGCTTTACCAGCGATGGCGGTTTTGAAGTCGATGGCATGCATATCGATGATGTTCTGATTACCGCCAGCAGCATCGATGCCGATCCGCCGTTGATCGTCCATACCGGTCCGGCGTTTTATGCCGGTGTAAGCGAAGCCTTTGTCCGGGAAGCGGAAGTGATCGATATTTCCGGTGTTTCGGCAACCGCCATCAATTATATGGTAGATGGTGATACGACAACCAGCGCAGCATCGGACAGTACGGTTGGAGATGTCTATTTCTACACTATTCCGGAACAACCGGCCGGTGCCAATGTGGCTTATTTCTTCAGCGCTGAAGACAATGCCGGAAATGCAACTACCCAAACAACGATGTTCGAATACATCGCTGGCGATCATTTGATTTTTGATAATGGTGTGGTGGATTTTGTTAACAGTTTCGGTCCCGGCAGCACCTCCGGTCTTTTGGGTGCGGCAGTGCGGATCAGCGTTCCCGAGGGTGAAAAAGCGCAACTGACAACGGCGTTAATCCGTAATTACACCGATGTCAATCGCCCGAATTCGGATATGCTGTTACATGTATGGGCTGATAACGGCGGCGTACCCGGCACCGATCTGATTACGCCGATAACGGTAACGCCTGAAGCAACACTCGAGAACACCAGCCCGATGACCCGGGTAGACCTGCGCTCGTATGCAGCAGAGTTGAGCGATTTGCTGGGCGATTTTTTCATCGGATTCACTGTGCCGAGCGGGGAAGTTTGGGTCACACAGACCACACCCGGTACCTTTGGCAGAACGTTTACTTTTAATGGTACCAGCTGGGGCGCAGAAACCGATGATTATCATTTCCGTGCGGTTGTTAAACTGGATCCGGCGGTTGGCATCGAAGATGACCAAATATTGCCGGTACAATTCACACTTGAGCAAAACTACCCGAACCCCTTCAACCCGAGCACCACGTTGAAGTATGCATTACCGACCAACGCAGATGTTCGGTTGGAAATCTACAACGTTCTGGGTCAGTTAGTAAAAGTGCTGGTAAATGCAGACCAGACCGCCGGATTTAAAACGGCTATCTGGGATGGCACCAACCAATACGGCGAAAAAGTTGCTAGCGGTATTTACATCTATCGCATCAAAGCGGCTGATTTCGTTCAGTCCAGAAAAATGATCCTGATGAAGTAAGTTTTCGAATGATATTCTTTTGCAGCGGCGATATATTATTTTACAGTATATCGCCGCTGTTTTTTTAGCAATAATTAATGTAAAATGAAATACTACATATCTGTGCGGTTGAAAAATGCCAAATCTGATGGTATATTTTTTCTTGAGAGGTTACAATAACAAATCTTCATTTTGTCTGGGTGTTGCAGTGATTCGGCTGACTTTAGCGAGTTGCTCTATCGAAATATTTTAGCGTATTAACTCCTATTCTTCCTACTTCGCTTGCTCTTTATACGACTACAGAATCTCCTGCTCAAACTCTTCTGCAACATCCTGACAGGCTGAAGAATTTTTGTTTTAAGACATGCCTGATTTACAAAATTATCCCAATAACAATTTACAGCTTAACACCCCATTCTCGGATAACTGTCAGTAACTTATTGATTTCTATCGGTTTACTGATGTAGTCATCCATGCCGGCAGCAATGCATTTTTCACGATCTTCCTGCAATGCGTTTGCTGTAATTGCAATAATCTTTGGCGAATGTGCCTTCCCGAGCGATTCAATAATCTTGCGTGTTGCTTCCAGCCCATCCATTTTGGGCATTTGCATATCCATAAAAACCAGATCGTATTTATTGTTTAAAACCGTATCAACTGCCGCCAAGCCATCAGGAACGATATCAATTTCATAACCCATTTTTTTAAGCAACCGGGATGTAAGTTTCTGGTTAATCGGATTATCTTCAGCCAACAACATTTTCAGTGGAATTGCTTCTGCGATGGAGGCATCGAGACGTGGTTTCGGCTGATTCAATGCGGGCAAAATTGAGGCGCTTGTATTAAAAATATTTTCGACAGCATCAAAAAACTGTTCCTGCCGGATAGGTTTGGTGAGTATGATTTTAAAATATAGTTCAACTTTTTTCTGAATGTCTTCATCGCGATTTAACGATGTCATCAAAATAAGCGGAAATTGAAATTTTGCGTCTAACTGATGCAATTGTTCGGCAAACTGCAATCCGTCCATTTCCGGCATTTGCATATCGATGATACCAAAATCAAAATGTTTGCCGTTTTTAATCTCCGCCAACGCATGCACCGCCGAAGCAAAAGATTGACTTTTGGCGCCAATTTTTTCCAGTTGACGGCTGACAAATAACCGGTTTGTAGGATGATCATCAACAACAAGCACTAATTTTTGATCAAATTTATACAAATCCGGCGTAAATAATTGTTGATTTGGTGTAGACTCATCCGATGCAATATTGAATGTTACGCAAATGTGGAATGCGGTGCCTTTGTTCTCTTCGCTTTCGAACCAAATTTTTCCATTCATTAGTTCCACCAGGCGTTTGGAAATTGCAAGTCCCAAACCGGTACCGCCAAATTTGCGGGTTGTTGAGGCATCCACCTGCGAAAATGATTCGAACAATCGGCTTTGTTTGTCCAACGGAATACCGATTCCAGTATCCTGAACACTCAATTGTATTTGCAACTGATCTTTGGATTTTGATATAACCTTCGTATAAACAGTAACTTCGCCTTCATTTGTAAATTTGAGTGCGTTACCAACAATATTGCTCAAAATTTGTCGGACACGCATCATATCACCAACAACCATTGCCGGAACATCAGCTTCCAAAAAGCTGCCCAAACCCAACCCTTTGGCGGTTGCCTGAGGAGCAAAAAGATCGACCACTTCTTCGATCATTTTCAAAATATTAAACGGACGATTTTCCAGTTCAATTTTCCCAGCTTCAATTTTTGAGAAATCCAGAATATCGTTAATAATATGAAGCAAATTTTCACCGCTGGAGCGCAATGTTTCAACATATTCCAGTTGTTCAGCCGTGAGTTTGGTTTCGGTGAGCAACATCGTCATTCCGATAACGCCATTCATCGGTGTGCGGATTTCGTGGCTCATTGTTGCCAAAAACTCCGATTTGGTTTTGGCTGCAGCTTCTGCGGCAATTTTGGCGAGCTTCAGCTCTTCTACCGTTTGGCTGAGGGCATCGGTTTTTTGCTCCAACTGAAATTTTGTTTCCATCAGATCTGCCGCAAGTTTTTCCAATCCCAACTGAAATTCCCGGGCTTCGGTAACATCCCTCAAAATGAAAACGGCTTCCTGGTCGTTGATGGCAACGCAGCGCGCCTCATAAATATGTTTGCTGTTATCTGCTTCGAAAATCAATTCGGACTGCAACATTTCACGACTTGCAGTAACTTGATGCACCATTTGGCGAATCTTTTGAATGGCTTTTACCGGTAATTCACTACTTTCCAGCGATTTACCAATATGTGAGGAGCAGTTTTTGCAAAGTATTGTATCTTCTGATTTTATGTCCAACAAAATTCCATCCGAACTGATCCTGAAAATCGTGTCGGGAATTGCATCCAGTAACGCCTCGGTCCGTTCGCGTGATTGGTGCAAATCAAATTCTGATTTTTTTCTGCGGGTAACATTCCGGATAATTACCAGATAATCCTCGTCCCGGCTTTTCGCGATACGCGCTTCATGGTTTTGCATATCGCCGGTGTTTCCCGGCAATCCAAATTCGAACACCGTGACCGGGTTTTGGTGATCCAGTTTATCAAAACTATCAATAAATTTGGCGGCTAACTCTTCCGGGAAAATTTGTTGTAATGTGCTGTTTTTGATGTTCGCTAACGTGAACGGCAGTTGAGTATTTTCCGTGATGTTCGCGTTTAAAATTTTACCATCGCGGGTGATTTGCATCAGGGTATCGGGGAGCGCATCCAACAGGGTGCGGCTGTTGGATTCACTTTTACGCAATGCATGCTCAGTAGATTTAAGCTCTGTAATATCGTGACCTACTGCCAAAAAACCAATGTGTCCGATATGCGAATCATTAAGTGGCTCAAACACCCAATGCAAATAACGCGATTCATTTTTGGAAAACGGTACAAACAAATCCAACTTAAATTGACGCGCAGCCGTAAGGTTCTCAACAATCTGCGACTGAATATTTTCCGGGAAAAAATCCTGAAAATTGCAACTGACAGCATCTTCATTTTTAACCCGGAAAAACTTGCAAAAAGCCTCATTCACAAATGTTAAAAATCCGGTTGGCAAAAGCCTGCAAACGATTTCACTTTGGTTTTCAATCAGAAAACGATATCTGGTTTCGCTTTGGCGAAGCGCTGTTGCGGTATTTTTTTCTTCTGTAATATCTCTGGCAGAGATAAAAACCAATTGCTGATCGGCATCTGCAGATATTTTCCATGCAAACCAGCGATAATCGCCGGACTCGCTGCTAAAACGGCTCTCGAGCCGGGCAACCTGGTTACCTTTGATTACTTCCTGAATTTTATTTTTGGCGATTTCGCTATCCTGCGGATGAATCAGCGAAATCACATTTTGGGAGAGCAACGCGCTGCAATTTGTGCCGAGTGCTTTTTCCCAACTGGGGTTGATTCGTTGAAAATTTCCGTCAAAATCTGTAATTCCCAACATATCCTGTGACAGTTGGAAAAATCGATCGCTGATAAACTCAGCATTTTTCTGCTGTTTTTCGGTTTCAAAAACCTTGATATGCTGTTCCAGCAAATTGGCGATTGTTTCGAGAATTTCCAGTTCAAATTGCCGAAAAGCCGATTCCCGCGTATCCGGGGAAAAAAAGACAATCGCACCTGGAACATCGTTTTTGATGTTGAACGGCGTTGCGATAACCGTATTAATATTACCGGAAACTTTCGGGTTTTCCAGTTCCTGCATACCCTGCACAAAAGCGACTGTGCTTTTTTGCGAGAGCATTTGTGGCAGGTAAAGCTCCATCAATTCATTTTCCGGCGAATATGTTGGCTTTCCAAAGTTCGTTAATTCAGAATATAGCTGTTGTTTTCCGTTGGCAGGGTCATAAATCATTCCCATATCGGTACGGAAAATTTCGCATCCTTTTTTCAGATACGCGGCGTAAAGTTCATCAATATTTTTGTATTCTCCCAGGCTCAGGTGATGGAGCCGGGTGATACTCATCGAAAATAATTCCAGTTCGATAGATGTTTTGGTGAGCCTTTGCTGGCTTAAACGGCGTTCCGTCAAATCTTCAACGGAAACAATCATCAACCGGTCAGGGCTTATCAAAACCTCGTTGGAGATCATTCGCCCCTGAAATAGAAACCCTTCGAGTGAAAGAAAATCATAAAAACGGGTAGCCTGCGGAACGGCAAACTGGTTTTTCAGTTCGTTTTCATCAGCGATATTTATAAAGGGCGATGGGCTAATCAATTGGTTGAAATTAATCATCAGCAAATCTTCCAGATGTTCAGCATGGAACATCGAAAGTGCCAATTCATTACACATAAAAATCAATTGGGTATCCGGCTCAACGATAAACATTGCCCGACCAGCATTGTTGAACAATGCTTCAGAAATTTGCCTGATCCCGATCATTCTTTGTTGCAATGTGTTATCCAACATTTAAAACTTAACCTCAGTCAGTGGTATCGTAATATTTTTTGACAAAAATATTATCGGAATACTGCCGGGTAAGTAAAGTAAAAATAACGTTAAAATGCCGGATTATTTCGTCTGTAAAGTAGGATGAAGTAGTTCAATTTCGCACAAATTCATATGTCTTTTGCGGCGTCGGCATCCAGCCACCATTCCAAAATTCCGTTTTTGGGGTGAACCATTGCGGCTGGCAAATTGGAAACAGATTTTTCTTTTTTGAGAATACGCGAAACCAGTTTCTGCTTTTCTGCTCCGGTAACCAGAAATGAAATGCGCCGGGCAGCGTTGATTACCGGTAATGTTAGTGTCACGCGTTTTTGCCCGCTGGTTGGATGTGTTGCTACCGAGCAAAAGTTTGTGTCGGATAGGGTTTCAGAATTAGGAAACAGTGATGCGGTATGCCCGTCTGTTCCGATCCCCAACAAAATCCAGTCAAAAATCGGGATGTTTTCTGAATTCAGCGGTAAAAATTTTGTGAGTTGTTTGTTGTAATTTTCAGCCGCTTTTTCCGGTTTTGTTTCGCCGTGAATCCGCATGATCCGGCTTTTGGGAATTGAGATCACAGAAAACAGGCTTTGCTGAACAACGCCAAAATTGCTTTGCGGGTCTTGTGGCGGAACGCAGCGTTCATCGCCCCAGAAAAAGCGAATATTTTTCCAGTGAATTTGGGTGTTGTAAAGGGATTGCGCCATAGTTTCGAACAGCAATGTTGGTGTTGTGCCACCGGATAATGCAAGATTGAGTGATTGACGATGTTTTTTGGAAAAAGCAGAACGATGCACAATTTCCAGTGACAGCGAATGGGCTAACAATTGCGGGTTATCGTAAATTTTGACGAACGGTTGCATTTTTATACCGAAGGTGTATATTTCACCAGATTTAGCAGATATCTTTGAATTATTTAAAAAACACAGTTTCTGAAAAAAATGCAAATTTCATTTGAGGTCGAGAAAAAAAGTTCAGTAAAAAGGGTGAAACCGTTTAGGAATTTATTCATTAAAAATTTAGATTGACTAAATTCCCTTTGAATGGTGATGTTTAATATCTTACGATTTAAAATAAGTTAGCCTGATTTAAATAACAAGTTTTTTCGGGGAGAAAAATTGATGAATGAGCAGCAAATTGCACATATAAAAACGTTGGGAGATCTCAAAAAATCCGGATATAACCCCAAAACGATTAAACAGGAATTGCGGGAAAATCTGATAACGAAACTGAACCGGAAAGAGCCGCTGTTCGAAAGTGTACTGGGTTACGAAAAAACCGTAATCCCCGATATTGAGCGGGCAATTTTATCGCGGCACAACATCATTTTGTTAGGTTTGCGCGGTCAGGCCAAAACCAGAATTGCCAGATTAATGACCCAATTGCTGGACGAATATGTCCCGTTTGTGGGAGGTTCCGAGCTGAACGATGATCCGCTCGCGCCGATTTCCAGATATTCAAAAGACCTTATTGCGGAGCTTGGCGACAGCACGCCCATCGATTGGCTGCACCGCGACGACCGTTACGCCGAAAAACTGGCAACGCCAGATGTTTCCGTTGCCGACCTCATCGGCGATTCCGATCCCATCAAAGCAGCCAATTTGCGGCTGCCGTATTCGGATGAACGGGTGATCCATTTCGGGCTGGTGCCGCGCTCCAACCGCTGCATTTTTGTGATAAATGAATTACCCGATTTGCAGGCGAGAATCCAGGTTGCGCTGTTCAATATTTTGCAGGAGGGCGATATTCAGATTCGCGGATTCAAGCTGCGCATTCCGCTGGACATCAAATTTGTGTTTACTGCAAACCCGGAAGATTACACCAATCGCGGTTCCATTGTAACACCGTTGAAAGACCGGATCGAAAGCCAGATTTTGACCCACTATCCGAAAACAGTGCAGATCGCCCAAAAAATTACCGAACAGGAATCGGATATTGCGTTGTCGCAGCAATCGATGGTGCGCGTCAGTCCGATTGCGCAGGAATTGCTGGAGCAGATTGCTTTCGAAGCCCGCCACAGCGAATACGTGGACAGCAGGAGCGGTGTTTCCGCCCGTTTGACCATCGCCGGATATGAAAACCTGATTAGCGCTGGCGAGCGCCGTGCGCTGCTGTTTGGCGAAGAGCGCACTTTTGTCCGCGTTGCGGATTTTTGGGGCGTGATTCCCGCCATCACCGGAAAAATTGAGCTGGTGTACGAAGGCGAGCAGGAAGGTCCGTTGAAAGTGGCGCACATTTTGATCGGGAAAGCCACCCGCACGGTATTCGCGAAATATTTTCCGAATCCCGAACAGTTCAAAAAAGAGCAGGAATTTAACCCATATCAGAAAATTGTCAGTTGGTTCGGCGAAGGCAATCACATCGACATTTTAAACGATATTTCGGAAGAAAACTACCGGAAGCAGTTGCTGAAAGTTCCGGGATTGCGTGAGTTGGTAAAAAATTATTATCCCGAAGCCGAAGCGCATGAGCAGCAATTCCTGATGGAATTTGCCCTTCACGGATTGGCGGAATATTCGTTTTTGAGCAAACAATTGGTCGATTCCGGACTGCAATTCCGCGATTTGCTGAGCAGCATGTTCGGTGGACAAGATGACCGGGAAGATGACGAATTTTCTGACCGGGATTTTTACGGTTGATTAACAACTTTAATCATAAAATGGAAAAAAACCATTTCTTCACTGCAACCGACATTAATTGTTGAACGGGAATCGCCGTTGGCGCTGATAACCCTCAACCGTCCCGCCGTTCACAACGCCGTGAACGAACAAATGATGGATGAATGGGAAAATGCGTTGGACGAAATAGCGGCAGATGAATCGATTCAAACGATTATCATCAGCGCCGCCGGCGAAAGTTCGTTTTGCGCCGGTGGTGATTTGCGCTATTTTGCCACGCTAAAAACCGCGGAATCCTGCCGGAAAATGTCCGTTCGCATGCAAAAAATTCTCAACCGTTTGTATTTGGGCAACAGATTTGTCATTGCTGCTGTTAACGGGCAGGCACTTGGCGGCGGTTGCGAAATTTTAACCGCTTGCCACTACCGGATTGCGGCTGATAATGTTTCGTTCGCATTCCGGCAGGCGCCCAACGGGATCATCACCGGATGGGGCGGGGGAGTGCGGTTGCTTCGCCAATTGCCGCGCTCAATCGCACTGCGGTTGTTGCTAACCGGCGAACGCTTTTCTGCGTCGGATGCCCTGCGTTTTGGATTCATCGATGAAATAGTGGCGCCCGAAACCGTTTTGCAAACTGCCCGTCAATTGGCAGAACTTACTCATAAAAACGATGCTGCAGCTCGCCGGATTTTTGTGCAACTGAGCAACCGGATCGCCCAAAACGGTTCTCCGGAAATCAGCGAATGGGAAACGGAACAGTTTGTCAATTGCTGGATGGGCGAAACATTCCAACAAATTCTCAACAAATTTGCGTAACACACCTTTCGCCGGAAACCTGAGTGCGGTTTTTAGCGTAGCTATTTTTTATCCGGTTTTTTAAATCCACGATGTTTAACTCAAACAGCGAGAATCCCATGAACCACATAAAGACCGCTATTTTTGCCACTATTTCGACGCTGGTTTTGGCAGGTTGCCAATCTCAAGCCGAAAACGGCGAACCGGTAACCGGCGACCCGCAAATGGTAAAAGTAATCCACTCATCCGAGGCAACGGTTGACATCGAAAAAAATTGGCCGCAATGGCTCGGTCCCAATCGCAACGGCGTAGTTTCCGGAGCGACGGTTCGTACCAACTGGGCGGAAAAAGAGCCAAAAATTGTCTGGAAAATTGAGCTGGGTTCGGGATTTTCCGGCATCAGTATAGTGGATAACAAAGCTTTTACAATGGCATCGGACGGCGACAACGAGTTTGCAGTTTGCCTCGATGCCCGCACTGGAAAAGAAATTTGGCGCTACAATACTGGTCAGCATTTCTCGGATTGGCAGGGTGGCTCCGGACCGCGTTCCACACCATCGGTGGATAATGGGATCGCATATTACATCAGCTCTCACGGCTCCGTTTTTGCGCTAAACGCGAATTCCGGCAAGCTGGTTTGGCAAAATGATTTGCGCAAAAATTTTGGTGCAAAAGTGCCGCAATGGGGGTTTAGCGGCTCGCCGTTGGTGGACGGAAATCTGGTTTATGTGGAAACCGGCGGCAACTCCGGCAAAGCGTTAGTGGCATTTGATAAAACGGATGGCAAAGTCGTTTGGACATCGCAATCGGATAACATCGGTTATTCCTCACCGATCATCGTAACAGCCGTGGGTGTTCGCCAATTGATATTTTTTACCGGATCGCATGTGATGTCTGTTTCACCGGAAACCGGAGAGCTGTTCTGGAAAACCCCGTGGGAAACTTCGTACGACGTAAACGCCGCAACACCGGTGTTTATCGCGCCGAACCGGCTGTTTATTTCGTCCGAATACGGTGTTGGCGCTGCCGTTTTCGAAATGACCGCAAACGCTGGAAAAATATCGGTGCAGCAAATCTGGAAAAATCGTGAGATGAAAAATAAAATGGCTACATCGATCGTTCACAAAGGATACGTTTACGGCATCGATGGCAGCATTCTCAAATGCATCGACGCTGCCACCGGTGCAGAAATGTGGAAAGCCCGTGGCTACGGTCAGGGTTCGCTGATTTTGGTCGGCGAAAATCTGGTGTTGCTCGGCGCACGCGGAAATGTGGGGTTGGTGGAAGCGAATCCCCAACAATTTAATGAACTTGGAAATATGGAAGTACTCGCCGGTCGCAGTTGGACGGTACCAACATTTGTTGATGGCTATCTATTTGTCCGCAACCTCGAAGAAGCTGCCTGCATCGATTTAAATTGAAAGGTTAAATATTATGAAATACAGATACTTATGGATTATGATTGTCTGGATTTTTCTGTATCTTTCCGGTGCTGCAGGCTTTGGCTTTCCCGATGAAAACGGCAGCGACTGGACACAAATGCGCGGCTCCGCTCGCGACGGGATTTCTACCGAAACAAAGCTGGCCGATCGCTGGCCGGAAAGTGGTCCCGCAGAAATTTGGCGGAAAAATATTGGCGACGGTTATTCCGGCGTTGCTGTTTCGGGTGATCGATTGTTTATCACTTTTTCGCACGATGGCAAAGAAAAGCTCTTTTGCCTGAATGCCGGGTCAGGTGGTGAAATATGGCAATTTGCGCTAAACGACCATTTCGATGAGCAGTTTGGCGACGGACCGCGAGCCACACCCACCATCGACGGCGAAACCGTGTACGCGATCGGGTCGTATGGCATTTTGTATTCGCTGAATGCAAAAAACGGCCAAAAAAATTGGGAATTGAACATCCATCAAACCTTCAGCGACGAGCAAAATGGCCCGTATAATCGCGGGTATGCCTCATCGCCGTTAATTTTAGGCGATACGCTGTTCATCTGCGGCAGCATTCCCCCCGGAAAAACGGTGGTCGCGCTGAACAAACACACCGGCAAAACCATTTGGACATATCAAAACGGCACCACTTCATATTCATCGCCAATGTTGATGCACATTTCCGGGCATCCGCAAATTGTCAGCAGCATCGGTTACGGCATGGCCGGAATCGATCCCAAAACCGGCGCGGAATTGTGGAAATATCGCTGGGAAACATCCTACGAATTAAATATCGTTCCGCCGTTGCAAGTTGCGCCGGACAAAGTGATGATTTCATCCGGATACGACAAAGGCGCTGCGTTGGTGCAACTGCAGCAAAAAAACGGCAGCTGGGAAGTGAACGAGTTGTGGACAAACCGGCTGTTCCGCAATCATTTTAACGGTTCCGTGCTTTTGGATGGATTTTTATATGGCTTCGATAACAAAAATTTAAAGTGCATTAACGCACTCACCGGCGAAGAACAGTGGGCAAACCGTGATTTTGGCAAAGGTTCTGTAATTTTGGCGGATGATAAATTGTATGTGCAGGGCGAAAACGGCCAGATTGCGTTGGTCAAAGCAACGCCAACCGGATACACGGAGTTGGGTCGCCACACCGCGTTAACCGGTCGATGCTGGACAATTCCCGCGTTGGCAAACGGCAAATTATACGTTCGGAATATGAGCGAGCTGGTTTGTTACGACGTCAAATGATCCCGAATTGGCGGGTAGCCGCATCCGGTTTCCTGCCGAATGCAAATAAAGGATGGGTGGATTGCGTTGAAATTTCCTGATGATGTAACTTCTATTGCCCACCTGCGTTAATTTTTCAAAACTGACATTAAATAATGATTGTGAAAGGATATGTTGAATGAATTTAACCCGGTTCATTAGTGGATTACTGTTGATGATTTCCGTGACTCAAGTTTTTGTTTTTGCGCAAGATACGCATCCCGAAATGACCCTCGTCGATTCTGTGGTTGTCACCGAACAGAAGGAGGGCAAAATTGCGACCTATAATTTAACCGCAACCAAACTGCCGGTGCCAAACCGGTTGACTCCCGCCAGCGTTAGCGTGGTTACACAGGCTGTTTTCAACGCCCAAAACAGCACGGTGCTCGGCGATGCTTTGCGAAATATCAGCGGCATCAATGTGCAAAGCGGGAACGGTGTGTACGATTATTTTACCATTCGCGGATTCAACTCGCTGGACAACGGGCTGGTGCTCACCAACGGCACCGCCGAACCGGAAGTCACGTTTTACAATCTTTACAACATCGAACGGGTGGAAGTGCTCAAAGGTCCGGTTGCGTTTTTGTATGGCGCGAACCCGCTGTCCGGCACGGTGAACCTGGTGCGGAAACAACCGCAATTCAGCCAGTTTGCGCGCTCCGGCGTCAGCTACGGCAGCTTCAATTCCTTTCGCGGCACGTTCGATTCGAATTATGGCAATGCAGATCGCGGATACGCATTCCGGGTGAACGGTCTGTATCAGCAATCCGATTTTCATCGCGATGACAAAGAAAACGACAGCTACGCCGTAAATCCATCGCTCACCTGGCTCATTTCCGACCGGATAACACTCCACGCCGATTACGAATTTGCAACCAGCAATTATTCGCCGGATGCGGGGCTTCCGCTGCTTTTCGCCACCGGCAATCCGGCGGATCCGCAAATTCCGGATGTCCCCGTAGAAGAAGCGTACGAAACACCGTTCGATTTCTCCGAGCAGAAAATTAATCGCGCCAAAGCGAGCCTGAGCTATTCAATTTCACCGCAGGTGTTGCTGCGCAACAAATTTTATTTCACCAAACTCGATTGGCAATCAAAAGGAACGTTGCTCAACGGCGCATATCCGGATGGTTTTGGCGGAACAACG
This sequence comes from Calditrichia bacterium, assembly GCA_020634975.1. NCBI lineage: Bacteria > Pseudomonadati > Calditrichota > Calditrichia > Calditrichia bacterium. The sequence continues at coordinate 339,119 of JACKAQ010000004.1, forward strand.
GTCATCCGTTTTGTGAACAGTTTGGACGATGTTCAAAAAATGATCGGTAATCAGCTGGAATTGCAGGCGAATTTTTACACGGCCGGCGCCAAACACCGGTTGCTCGCCGGGGTGGAATTCAGTCGTTTGCAGGATGAATTCCGGCTGGGATTTGTGCCGCCGGTTTTGCAGCCGGGTTTCCCCGGAATTTCACCGGTCAGCCTGAACGATCCGGCGGATGCGACCACCGAAGACATGTTCAATTTCGTGATTCCCAACCTCGATGCGGATGCGTCAATTACCAATATCGCGCCGTATCTGATCGACCAAATTACCGTATTTCAACAATTGCAGGTATTTCTCGGCGGGCGGTTCGATAACATTTCATACGATGATAACCGCACCTTTTACGACGTAACCTCCGGACAGCCTGCCGGAACATTGGTTGAGGAAAAAGATTTCAACCGGCTGAATCCGCTGGCTGGTTTGGTCTATTCGCCGCGCGAAAACGTGTCGCTGTATGGCAGCATGGGTAGCGCGTTTGCCCCGCCGTCCACCCAGATCGGGGTTAGCGCCGATGCCGAGGAAAGCAACCAGATCGAGTTCGGCATAAAAAGTGAACTGGCAAACGGTCGCCTTCGCGCAAATGTGGCGTATTTCGATTTGCGAAAAGATGATTTTGCCATTCCGCAGGGCGACGGCACCGCAATTGTGGCGGATCAGCGATCAAAAGGCGTCGAGCTGGAAATCATCGCGGAGCCGTTGCAGGATTTGGTGCTGTTCGCCAACTACGCATTTACCGATGCGGAGCTGACAAAATTTGTCAAAAATGGCGTTTTCGATTATTCCGGCAATCGTCCCGCATTCGCGCCGGAGCATTTGCTGAATATTTTTGCAATCAAGGATTTTGCCAACGGGTTTGGCGTGAATGCCGGTTTGCGCTTCATCGGCAGCCAGTTTATTGATGAAGATAACGCGCTGGAGCTGGATGGATACACTACCATAGACGCGGGCATTTTTTACCGGCTGAACAATGCGCGGCTGGGCGTGAACCTGAAAAACATTGCCGGAACTGAATATTTTACAAGAGGTTACGATAGCTATTCAATCATTCCCGGAAACCCGTTTGCGGCGTACGGAAGCATCGAAATCGGGTTGTAAAATGAAATATCTGGTATTCACATTGCTGCTGTTGCTCTATTTATTGCATAACGATTTGTGGTTGTGGCACGATGCTTCGTTGATCGCCGGTTTGCCGGTCGGGTTGGTGTATCACATCGTTTATTGTTTTGCAGTTGTTGTTGTGATGGCGTTGCTGATTAAATTTGCCTGGCCGGATGACGTTGCGGATCAATCGGAAAGGCAGGCTGATTCGTGATAACCGGTATTATTTTTGGCTATCTGGCAATTGTTCTGCTCATCGGATTGCTCAGTCACCGGCTGTTTCGCGGCACGGGAACGGATTTTTTTCTGGCGAGCCGCTCAATCGGATCGTTTGTGTTGCTGATGACCCTGTTCGGCACGCACATGACCGCATTTTCTATTTTGGGCGCGTCCGGCGAAGCGTATCACAACGGCATTGGCGTGTTTGCGCTGATGGCGTCGTCTTCCGCGCTGATGGTTCCGGTGACCATTTTTTTCCTCGGACCGCGATTGTGGGAAATCGGGAAACGCCACAATTTTGTTACCCAGGTTGAATTTTTCCGGGCGCGCTACCAATCGGATGTGCTCGGTTTGCTCCTGTTTGCGGTTATCGTTTTGCTGATGATTCCGTATCTGCTCATCGGCGTGATGGGCGGCGGCATTACGATGAACAGCATGACCGGCGGCGCGATTCCCCGATGGGTGGGCAGCATCATCGTTTGTGCGGTGATTTACACCTACGTCGCTTACAGCGGATTGCGCGGCACTGCATGGGTTAACACCTTTCAAACACTGGTATTTATGATACTTGGCGGCGCTGCATTTTTTGTGATAGTCCGGTCGCTCGGCGGCATCGAAACAGCCATGAAAACCGTTGCCGAAATTCGCCCGGAATTGCTCATTCGCGGCGAAAAAATCCCGCCGGTGAAGTTGTTCAGCTACACGTTTATCCCGCTGTCTGTGGGCATGTTTCCCCATATTTTCATGCACTGGCTTTCCGCAAAAAGCGCCCGCACGTTCCGATTGCCGATCATTTTATATCCCGTTTGCATCGCGATTGTCTGGATTCCCAGCGTGTTGCTCGGCGTGATGGGCAACATCGATTTTGCGGGATTGCAGGGTCCCGCAGCCAACAGCGTGCTGGTGCAAATGGTTGCGCAATACGCGCCCGGCGTGATGGGCGGGTTGCTCGCCGCCGGCGTGATCGCGGCAATTATGTCCTCACTCGATTCCCAAACGCTGGCGCTCAGCACCATGTTCACCCACGATATCGTCAAAACGCGCCGGAACAACACACTGAGCGAACGCGGGCAAGTGTGGCTCGGTCGCGCCTTTGCCCTGGCGATTTTGTTGGTTACTTTCGGGCTGTCGTTGATTGTCCGGCAAAGTATCTTTAAATTGGCTGTGTGGTCGTTTAGCGGATTTGCGGCGCTGCTGCCGATTGCCATCGCTGCGATTTATTGGCGAAAAAGCACCGCAAACGGGATTATTGCATCAATTATATCTGTCGCGATTTTATGGATTTACTATTTCTCGATGGCCTGGGACAATCCCGGATACAGCGTCGGCGGCAGCGGATTGATGCCGGTTGCTGTGATGTTCACTGTTTCAGCAGTTGTGTTGATTGTGATTTCGTTGCTCACCAAAGCACCGGAAAAACAGGTGCTCGACAATTTTTTTCGGTAACGTTGATGCATAAAAACAGCAGACGCGAACCTTCGTAGATGCGGTTGACCTTTTCAGCGGTCATTCCTGCGAAGGCAGGAATCTCCATTTTCTGTCAGATGTCTTTGCAAAACGCTGCGAACTTTTCGATATAAAAAAGTGTTGAAAGATTCAAAAAAATGAATGATAAACTAAAAATAGCCTACATCGCAGCCGGCGCAGGCGGCATGTATTGCGGCAGTTGCATCCGCGATAATTCGCTGGCGCGCGCCATCCGCGAACTGGGACATGACATCGCGCTCATTCCCACCTACACGCCCATGCGCACGGACGAGCCTGCGGAAAGCATCGACCGTGTGTTTTACAACGGCATCAGCGTGTATCTCGAGCAAAAATTTGCGTGGGCGCGCAATCGCTCCGGCTGGCTGGATTGGCTGATGGATCGCCCCGGCATCGTGAATTATCTCGCCAAAGTGAACGCCTCCACCAACGCCCGCGATCTCGGCGAATTGACCGTTTCGATGCTCAAAGGTGAGGACGGTTTTCAGCGAAAAGAGCTGCAAAAACTGGTCGATTGGCTGAAAAATGATTATAAGCCGCAAATTGTCCAAATCACCAATTCGATGCTCGCGGGGATGGCAAAGGAGATCAAAAATGCGCTGGATGTGCCAGTGTTGTGCGCGCTGCAGGGCGAGGATATTTTTCTCGATGACCTGATTGAGCCGTATCGCACAGAGGCGATTGCGTTGCTCCGCGAACGCGCAAAAGACATGGACGGCTTCATCGCAACCAGCGATTATTACCGCAATTTCATGAGCGAATATCTGGCAGTGCCCACCGAAAAAATTCATTCGGTGCGACTGGGCATTGGTCTGGACGGACACGGAAAAACAGAGCGTAACATCAATAATAACAATCCATTTGTGATTGGCTATCTCGCACGTATTTGTCCGGAAAAAGGGCTGCATGTGTTGGTCGATGCAGTTGCAGAACTGGCGAAACGAACCAGCGAAAACAGTGTCCGGCTGAAAATTGCGGGCTATCTCGGCAAACGCGATCATCACTATTTTGAAGGTGTGAAAACCGCCATTCGCAATCACGGCATCGAGCATTTGGTTGAGCATGTCGGTGAAGTTGATCGCACAGACAAAATCGCATTTTTGAACAGCCTCGATGTGCTGTCCGTGCCCACCGTTTATCACGAGCCGAAAGGACTGTTTTTGCTTGAAGCGCTGGCGAACGGTGTTCCGGCGGTGCAGCCCAATCACGGCGCTTTCCCGGAAATTTTATCCGCCACCGGCGGCGGTGTTTTGTTTGAACCGGATTCACCCTGCGGACTGGCTGATGCGCTGCACGGTTTGTTGGAAAATCCCGATTTGCGTGCACAGTTGGGAAAAAATGGCAAATCCGTAGTCCACCGCGATTTTTCCGATCAAAAAATGGCGATGGAAACACTGAATGTCTATCAACAATATCTCGGGATGTCAGTTGCAGATGCGGCTCCGGTGCGAACGAAAACAGGTTGAGGCGAACGAAAAATGCTGTCAGTCAAACATCTGGTTAAAAATTACCAAACGGAATCCCAAACGGTAGAAGTGCTTCGCGATGTGTCGTTTGATATTTCCGCCGGCGAATCGCTGGTAATTACCGGCCCCTCTGGTTCCGGAAAAAGCACACTATTGCATATTTTGGGAACGCTCGATTCGCCGACATCCGGCGCTGTTTTAATTAATGGAAAAAATCCGTTTGAATTGGCGGATGCGGAATTGGCAAAATTTCGCAACCACACTGTCGGATTTGTGTTTCAGGATCACCATTTGTTGCCGCAATATTCTGTACTGGAAAACGTGTTGCTGCCCACGCTCGCTTTTCCAGTCGATAGCCATAAATCGCGCGATCGCGCAACCGACCTGATCGAGAAAGTCGGGTTGTCGCACCGGATCAATCATCTTCCGGCGGAGCTTTCCGGCGGTGAGCGCCAGCGGGTTGCGATTGCGCGCGCGCTGATCAACGCGCCAGCCATCGTTTTGTGTGACGAGCCCACCGGAAACCTCGACCACAGCACCGCCGATACGCTCGCCAATGTGCTGTTTGATCTTCATCGATCCGAAAAAAATATCCTCGTTGTTGTCACCCACAGCCTCGATTTGGCACAGCGTTTCGCCAGAAAATTTCGTATATTGGACGGAAAATGTTTGGAAGAACATTAATCCAAAATACTGTTTTGTAAAAAATTTTGGCAGAAAACCACTCAATTTTTGGAGAAATATGATTCGCAAGTTTTCTCTGATTGCAATTGTAAGCACCTGTTTCTGTTGCGCTTATGCGCAGGAAATCGCAGCCTGGGATACAGTGGACATTCGCTATCGCCGCGCAGAAGTGTTGTTCAGCACCAACGAGGATGTCATCACTATCAAAGTGCCGACCTATTTGAACAAATTTGATGTAATGGAGCAAATCAAGCTGGCTGTTCAGTTTCCGGGAACGCCGCCACCGGAGAAAAAAACAACTGTTTTTGTGCTCCGGGATGATCAAAATAAAAATGACAAAACCAAAAATTGCGGTATTTACAAACCCGGAAAAGGCTACCAATGGCGGTTGGATGATTGGCAACAGGACGATGCGATTTTCGATTACGAACCGAGCGAAGTCGATAAGTTGTTATATAACACGATCTTGGACAGCATGTATGCCCAGGAAATCAGCCCGCTGACATTTGAGGAAAATGAGAGTGATACAAAAAAGCAGATCGCCAAAATGTTCGAAAAAAGCGTTGCGGAGGTCGATTCAATTTATTTTCGGGTGATGTGGTGGCGTGGTTTGCAAGCTGCCAAAAAATGAGATCAAAAAAAAGCCTGTCGTTTGACAGGCTTTTTTAATTTATCGAACAACGATGTTTACCAATCGATCGGGAATAACTATAATTTTTACAACCGTTTTGCCAACGATCAACTCCTGCACGCGATCGGTTTCCATCGCCATTTTTTCGGTGGCTGCTTTGTCCAGTCCGACCGGCAGCGAGAGTTTGTAGCGCAGTTTTCCGTTCACCTGAATCACCACTTCCGATTCATCCTGCACCAGATATTTTTCATCAAATTGCGGCCAATTTTCATACGCCAGCGATGTTGTGTGACCCAGTTTTTCCCACAATTCTTCGGCGATATGCGGGGCAAAGGGGCTGAGCAGCAGCACAAAGGTTTCCATCACGCTGCGGGGGCATTTGCGCCATTTGTTGGCTTCGTTTACAAATGTCATCATTTGCGCGATGGCGGTGTTAAACCGCATGTTCTCAATATCTTCGCTCACTTTTTTGATGGTCGCGTGCAGATGGAACATCTCATCTTTACCCGGCTCGATATCCTGAATCTGCGGCATCAGCCGTCCGTCTTCTTCCACAAACAACCGCCAAACGCGATTCAAAAAGCGATAAACGCCCTCAACGCCTTTCATGCTCCACGGTTTCATTTGTTCAAGCGGACCCATGAACATTTCATACAATCGCAGCGCATCTGCGCCGTAATCTTCCACCACTCTATCCGGGTTGATCACGTTTCCGCGACTTTTACTCATTTTGTAGGATTTCGCCTCAATGCGGATTGCCGGGTTTTCCCGCCAAACAAATGCATCACCGCGTTTTTCGGTCTCATCTTCGTTCAATTTTTCGGCAACTGCTTTTTCGCCGCTGCTTTTGATGGTGTTGTCGCTTTGCACCTGCTCAACGGAAACGGGATTTCCGCTGCCATCGCGATAGAGCACGTATTCCATTTCGCCCAAAATCATGCCCTGATGCACCAGTTTCCGGAACGGCTCTTTTGTGGAAACAACGCCGATATCGAACAGCACCTTGTGCCAGAATCGCGCGTACAACAAATGCAATACCGAGTGTTCCGCGCCACCAACATACAGATCGACATTCATCCAGTATTTCTCTTTTGCGGGATCGATCAGTGCGTTCGCGTTGTGCGGATCGATGAAACGCAAATAATACCAGCACGAGCCGGCCCACTGCGGCATCGTGTTAAATTCGCGAGTGTAAATTACGCCGTCTTTTTCAACAAATTTCCAGCTTTCCGGCGCGTTCGAAAGCGGCGGCTGCGGATTTTTGTCATCTTTGTCGCCCGCTTTGGGTTTGAAATCTTCCATTTCCGGAAGCGTTAGCGGCAGCTCGTTTTCGTCGATGGCGATGGTGCTGCCATCCGGGTGGTGTAAAATCGGGAACGGCTCGCCCCAATAGCGCTGGCGGCTGAACAACCAGTCGCGCAACTTGTAATTGATCTTTCGCTCACCGATGCCTTTTTCTTCCAACCAGTTGATTATTCTGGATTTGGCTTCCGCAACATGCAGCCCGTTCAAAAACTGGCTGTTGATTGCCGGACCATCGCCGGTGAACGCTTTGCCCTCAAAATCCGCCGGCGGTTGAACCGTGCGAATGATCGGCAGATCGTAAATTTCGGCAAATTCCCAATCGCGTTCGTCCTGTCCGGGAACCGCCATAATTGCGCCGGTGCCGTAAGTGGACAGCACATAATCGGCGATCCACACCGGAATTTTGCTGCCGTTCACCGGATTGATGGCGTATCCGCCGGTGAACACGCCGGATTTTTGTTTTTGCAATTCGGTGCGTTCGAGGTCGCTTTTTCGGGCGGCGGCTTCGCGATAGGCAACGATTGCATCGCGCTGTTCCACTGTGGTTAATTTATCCACCAGTTCGTGTTCCGGTGCCAAAACCATGTAGGTTGCGCCAAACAGCGTGTCCGGGCGAGTGGTGTAAATCAATATTTTTTCTTCACTTCCGTCAACAGAAAAAGTAACTTCCGCACCTTCGGATTTACCGATCCAGTTTTTCTGCATTTCTTTGGTACTTTCCGGCCAATCCAATCCTTCCAGATCTTCCAGCAGCCGTTCGGCGTATTCGGTGATTTTCAGCATCCACTGGCGCATCGGCCGGCGATACACCGGATGCCCGCCGCGTTCACTTTTTCCGTCGATCACTTCCTCGTTTGCCAAAACCGTTCCCAACGCGGGGCACCAGTTTACCGGCACTTCGGCAATGTACGCGAGCCCTTTTTTGTAGAGTTGCAGGAAAATCCACTGCGTCCAGCGATAATAATTCGGATCGGTCGTGTCCACCTGGCGATCCCAATCATACGAAAAACCCAGCGCCTTTAACTGCGATCGAAACTTATCGATATTTTTTTGCGTGGTCACTGCGGGATGCGTGCCGGTTTCGATAGCATATTGCTCTGCCGGCAAACCGTAGGCATCCCAACCCATCGGGTGCAAAACGTTGACATTGTTCATGCGTTTATATCGCGCAATAATGTCTGTTGCGGTGTAACCTTCCGGGTGTCCGACGTGCAATCCCGCACCGCTCGGATACGGAAACATATCCAAAACATAAAATTTTTGTTGATCCGGATTGAAGGATTCCGGCGTGCGAAAAGTTTTGTTGCCCTCCCAATAGGCTTGCCACTTCTGCTCGATCGTCCTGAAGTCGTATCCCATTCGAAACTCCATTGATTATACATCAAATTGAAACAGTACTTTTGCATATTTTAAATCTATGCAAAATCATAAATTATGGCTACGCGAACGGCGAATTTATGAAATGTATTTTGTGATTTCAAGCTTTTTGGAAAGGAACAAGGGCAAAGCAAAATCGTATTTCATTGTATTTGGCGCGTAAACACTCTATATTGCGGTAATTAAAATGATACATTAACCAAACGTATAACTATTTATGATTCAACTACATAGACGCTTTATTTTTACACTGCTCCTGATATTGACAACTTTGCTGCAAATTGTTCCGCTGCATGCGGATGGCGATTTGAAAAAGCCAACCCAGCCGTTGCCCCAATTTAAATGGAAAGTGGGGGAGGAGCTGGAGTATAAAGTGAAATACAGTTTTTTGACTGTAGGAAGCTTAAAATTCTGGATTTTGAACAAAGATACGCTCGCCGGACGCAACGTTTACCGCTGCCGGATGCACATGAAATCCAGTTCGGCGATTCCCTTTGTCAATCTCGATGACACTTATGAAAGTTTGATCGACGAAGATGTTTATTCGCACCGCGCGGAAGCCTGGGAACAGGGTGGCGACCACATTTTATACACCCGATACGATTTCGATTATGAACAAGGCAAAGTGCTCATGTTCATGGAAAAACGCTACAAGGATGACGACCGGACAGAAGTTGTGCTCGATTCCTCCACCGTTTTGAACGGACGGGTTCAGGATGGTTTTTCGCTGCTGTTTTTTGCGCGCGCAAATGTAGAGCGCAGCGATACTGCGGACGTCACCGTTTTTTCATTTAATAATTTCAACCAAACCAACATCAATTTTACCGGCAAAGTAGAAGATTTGAAAGCCAAAGGCGAAAAAGTGGATGGCTATTTTCTCGATGGCAAAATGAAATTTGTGGGCATTGCCGGATTAAAAGAAGATTTTGAAGGATGGTTTGCGCAGGATGCCCAACGCGTTCCGCTGCATGCCAGAATGAAGGCTTTTCTCGGAAGTGTGCGATTGAATTTGCATAAATGGAATAACTGGGACGGAGAAATAAAATCACTGGAAGACGACGATTGAACCGGCACTGATACTGGAACGAAGCTATTCCACGCAAAATATTCCCGGCTTCCTCAATTTTAATGGAACAAGATGGGAGTTTGCTGTGATGTTTTTTAACAAAAAACGTAGCCGAATTACGATCAACCAGATTATTTACGATAGCGATACGCATATTTTAGTCGACTACAATGGCAACCGGTTGTGGCTGCGACGGTCCAGAATTGATATTGTGCCGGATGATGATGGAAAAATTGTGATCGAACTGAGCAACCGTTATTTAAAGGACAAACTAAAACACAGAAAAACGTAAGTGTAATATTTTTATAAGATTAGACCTGAAAAAAAGGGCGTTTTAAAACGCCCTTTTTTGTTTTAGAAAATTGAATTTTCGCTAAAAAATATTTTCCAGCGATTTACAAAGCATTTCCAGATATTGTTTATCTGCCGGTGTAAACGGCTCCAGTACATGCGAATCAATATCCAATTCCCCGATAATCGCACCATTTTTGAAGACCGGCACCACAATTTCCGATTTCACCGTTAAGCTGCACGCCAGATAATTATCCTCTTTTGAAACATCCTGAATCACGAATGTTTCCTCGCGTTCCGCAGCCTGACCGCAAATGCCGGTGCCAAATCCGATCCGGGTGTGGTCCGTTTCCGCGCCCACATACGGCCCCAAAACCAGCTCTCGTGGCGATTCCGGATCAACGATGTAAAACCCCACCCAATCAAAATAGGGAATTTCCGATTCGAGCAATTTGCAAATATTCATCAGTTTTTGGTCGCGATCGCCATCGCCGGACAACACAGCTTCGGCACGCTGCAAAATTTTTTCATACGCCTGTTGTTTATCAAAATGGGTCGCTGTCATTGCTTTCCTTTCTTTAAAATCAATTCAATTTTGCCAAATCTAACGATTTGAAAAGCGTTTTGCAATTGCAGAGAGAATCGCAAATTGGTCAAAAAATATTCAGATTCTAATGATAAGTGCATGGATTTCTCCCGGAAAATTGATAAATTCCTTTTTACCTAACCCAAACAGAAGATGCTTTATGAAATGGACACCCGCAATTGTTTGTGTTGTTATATTTTTTGGATTGTTCGCTGCGCTGGATCGTTCGATATCGCCGCAGGTTCCTTTTCCGCTGGGAAAATTTTTCAACCCGTACAGTGGATTTTGGGCAAATGGCGACAAAAAAATGCCGTTGAACGAAACGGTCGATCTGCCGGAATTGAAGGAATCTGTTGCAATTTCGTGGGATGATCGCGGCGTTCCGCATATTTTTGCCCAAAATGATCACGATTTATACATGGTTCAGGGATTTGTGGAAGCACGCGACCGGTTGTGGCAAATGGAATTTCTGACATACGTTGCCGCCGGAAGGCTTGCCGAAATTCTCGGAAACAAACCGCAAATTGTGGCGCACGATCATTTTCGCCGGCGTGTTGGAATGGTTTACGCGGCGGAAAATGCGCTCAAATCTGTTCGGCAGGATGCCCAAGCCTATCAGGCGGTTGAAGCTTACGCAAAGGGCGTCAACGCATGGATTCGCCAGCTCGATGAAAGCAAATTGCCGCTGGAATACAAAATTCTGGATTACAAACCGGAAATCTGGACGCCGTTGAAAAGTGCGCTCGTGCTTAAAATGATGTCGTGGGATTTGACCGGACGCAACGAAGAAGTGCAGTACAGCGAAATCCGCAACGCTATGGGTGGCGAAACAACCGCCAATTTATTTGAGGCGACGCCATTTAAAATGGAAGCGATCATGCCCGAAAATATTCGCTGGGCATTTTCACCGGTCGATCGCCCGAAAGCGCCGGACAGCCTGTTTTCCGGCAAATTTCACACAGATTTCGACCAGATTATCCAGCCTGAAGCCAACAACGGCAGCAATAATTGGGTGGTTGCGGGCAGCAAAACCGCCACCGGAAAACCGATTTTGTGCAACGATCCGCATCTGAAATTGAACCTCCCGTCGATTTGGTACGAATCGCAATTGATTTCCCCATCCGTAAATGTGTATGGCGTCAGCCTTCCCGGCGTTCCGATGATCATCATCGGGTTCAACAAAAACGTGGCGTGGGGTGTGACCAACGCTGGCACGGATGTGATGGACTGGTATAAAATCAAATTCAAAAATGCGCAGGCAAACGAATATTTTTACGATGGCGAGTGGTTGCCAACCCAAAAACGTTCCGAGGCGATCAAGATTCGCGGCGCCAAAACCGTTTTCGATACCGTTGCGTACACCCATCACGGACCGGTCAGTTATATGGATGACGAAACACCGTTTTCCGATAACGTTCCGACCGGCGCAGCGCTTCGCTGGACCGCGCACGATCCTTCCAATGAGGTGAAAGCATTTTATCTGATGAATCGGGCGGAAAATTTGCAGGATTATAACGAGGCGCAGCATTATTTTGAATGCCCTGCCCAAAATATTGTTTTTGCTTCAGTTGATGGTGATATCGCACTGCGCCATTCCGGAAAATTCCCGGTGCGTTGGCCGCAGCAGGGACGATACATTAGCGACGGCACAGACGCAGCGTACGACTGGAAAAATTACATCCCGTTTTCGCAATTGCCGTATAGTGAAAATCCCCGGCAGGGATTTTTGGCATCTGCCAACCAAAAACCGGTGGACGAAAATTACCCATATTTGATGCTCGGACAGTATGCCACATTTGAACGCGGCGCCCGCATTCACGAACGGTTACGCGAACTGAGTGAAATTACCCCGCAGGGGATGATGAGACTGCAGCTCGATAACCGGAATTTGCGCGCTAGAACCGTTTTGCCAACGATGTTGGCAGCGCTGGACACAACCCAAATGACCGCCGGCGAGCATATTACGTTCATCGAATTAAGCAATTGGAAATTCGACAATCAGCGCGATTTTATTGCGCCAACGATTTTTGAACACTGGTTCGAAGCGCTCACAGCCGCCATTTGGGATGACGATTTGCCCGGAAATGCCAACAGCGTTTTTCTTTACCCGAACGATGATGTGACGATGCGCCTGCTTTCCGAAGATACTGCCAGCACTTATTTCGATGACCGGCTGACGCCGGAAGTTGAGCAATACGGCGATATCGTTCAAAAAACATTCCGGGAAACAACCGATAAGCTAACCCAAAAATTCGGTGAATTTGGAAATGCCTGGCGATGGGGAACCGCACGGGGAACGGAAATTCAGCATCTTGCGCGAATGTCCGGTTTGGGGCGAAAAAAATTGCCGACCGACGGCGACGCGATTGCGGTAAACGCAATCAAAGCCAATCACGGGCCATCGTGGCGAATGATCGTCCAACTGGATTCGCCAAAACCGATCGCATGGGGCATTTATCCCGGCGGGCAAACCGGGAATCCCGGTTCCAAAAAATATGACCAGTTTATCGATCCCTGGGTTGCCGGATTGTATTACGAATTATTGTATTTGACCTCACCCGGCGAAATTCACGAACGGTTGGTCAACAAAACCTTTTTCCAGAAAACAAACCAACGCTAAACAGAAGTGACGCTATGATTTTATTGATAATCGCCATGCTCGTGCTCTATTATTTTCAGCCATATTGGTGGTGGATTTTGGTTTTGCCACTATTTTACGGCCTGATTTTTGGCAAAAAACCGTTGAACAGCTTTTTGGTAGGATTGTCCAGCGCGGGATTGGTTTGGATAGGCGTAGCAACCTATCAGTATTTTAACGATGCCGCCATCATCGCCCAAAAAATTGCGGAAATGATGAACGTGGGCAGCCCGTTTTTGCTGATCGGAATCACCGGATTAATTGCGATTATTTGCGGTGGTGTCGGTGCGCTCACCGGGAATGTGCTGCGCAACCTGTTCCGGTAAACATATTTCTGCATCATTTATCAAAAGAAAGGCGGGGATTACCCGCCTTTTACAATTAAAATTGGTTCGAAATTTGGTTTACCACCAACCGAATCGCGGTTGGTTCAATGCGATGATAAAACATGCGATAACCCCAATCCAGACAAACACATACAGCGGCACAAAATACTGCCGTTTTTTGAGCATTTCCGGAAAGTGAATCGGAGTTTCGGCAAATTTGCCGCGCGGTTTGCTGGGGAAGAAAAACGTTTTATACGTTTCGATTGTGGCAACTGTAAAACCGATGCCGCACAGCGCAATCAGAAAGAAATTTTGGGTGAACAGTGCAGCCAGCGCACCGTAAAAAAACGCGAATGCCGGACTGCGGAAAAATTTGAACGTTTCAAAACCTTCGATGGGCGCATCTTTCCACGCACCGCCGAAAGCGGAAACCCACCCGCCGATGCTGCCGGCCAAAAAAATACCCAGCCATCCGCTGAACACTTCTTTATTGGTTTCCATATAATTCAACCCCAAACCGATCAAAATGATGCCCAATGCATAACCCGCGCCAACGGTCAGCCGCGCGCTGCGGCTTTTCACCACTTTGCCGAACACCGCAAACTGCATCGGAATGGTGTATTTGGATTGATCCTGTTCGCGTAAAAATGTTTTGTAATATTCCAGAATCAGGCGTTCGATAGCGTATGTGGAACCAAACAGCAGCCAGATATTCGCTGCCATTGTTAAATCCAGTTTGCTGACCCACCAGATTACCGGCGCTGCAATGCCGCTAATAACAATACTGCGAAAAAATTGCCGGTTCGTGAAACCCTCGTGCGGCGAATCTTTATACATTCCCCAGGTTGAGGTGTGGGCGCCGGCAAGTAATCCGGTAATCAGTGCAATAAAAAATTCCATGCGAGTGTTTATCCTCCATTCTACAGTCGTTGATATTGTTCATTTCATAACAAGCTTTCAATTTAACACAGTCACACTTTTTTTCCAACACTCTTGAACACTTCGCCAATTTGCTGGCTTTTTTGCCAGCCCTGCGGAGGCAAAAAGAAATTTGCAATTAATTCTTGATAATGGAATCCAGAATCTATATATTTGCCAGCGTTTTATTCGGGGTGTAGCGCAGCCTGGTTAGCGCGCCTGCTTCGGGAGCAGGAGGTCGGAAGTTCGAATCTTCTCACCCCGACATCATCAACTAAGTGAACTAGCCCGCAAATTGCGGGCTTTTTGCTTTAAACCGAAATGCAGGAAACGCCCAATGCCCACACAATCCAATGATATGTTACATCTCGTACTCGATGGCGAAAGCCTGACCATCGATACCCTCGTCACCGCCGCCAGACATCCCAAAATCCGGGTGAATATTTCCGAAGACGCCCAAAAGCGCATGAAACGCAGCCGCGATTGGGTGGATCGCGTTCAGAAAGATGGCGAGCCGGTGGTTTACGGTATCAACACCGGATTCGGTTCGCAGGCGATTGTTTCTATCGACAAAGAGAAATTGCACCTGCTCCAGCAAAACCTGATTATGAGTCACGCTGCCGGAACCGGCGATCCGCTGCCGCTGGATGTTGCCCGCGCAACGATGATGCTGCGCGCCAATACCCTCGCCAAAGGCTTTTCCGGCATCCGGGTTGAAGTGGTCGAAACCGTGCTGGAAATGCTCGAAAAGAACGTAATACCGTGGCTTCCCTCGCAAGGCTCGTTGGGGGCAAGCGGCGATTTAGCGCCATTATCGCATCTGGCATTAGTGATTTCCGATATCGGGCGAGTGAAAAATCCGGAGTACACCGGTCGTGCCTACATTTTGGATCCCAAAACCAAACAATGGGAACTGACCAACGGCAGGGCAGCCATGAAACGGGCTGGCATTCCACAAGTCCGGCTGGAAGCAAAAGAAGGTTTGGCACTGAACAACGGCACCCAGGTTACCACGGCAATTTTGGCGCTGGCCTATCACGATGCCCAACAATTGGTTAAACTTGCTGACATTGCCATGAGCATGAGTCTGGAAGCGTTGCAGGGCATTTATTCCGCATTTCGCCCGGAAATTCACCAATTGCGCCCGCATCCCGGGCAAATCGACACGGCGGAAAATATTCGCCGGTTAACTGAAAGCAGCATGTTACTGGATCGCCATTTTGAACAGGTGCAAGATGCCTACAGCCTGCGCTGTCATCCGCAGGTGATGGCCGGTGTGCGCGATACGCTGCGGTTTATCGAAAATACCATCACCATCGAGATGAACGCAACGAACGATAACCCCATTATTTTCCCGGATTTACAGGAATACAGCAAAGCCATTTCCGGCGGTAATTTTCATGGACAACCGGTGGCATTTGCCGGCGATTTTTTGAGCATCGTGCTTTGCGAAGTCGGCAACATTTCCGAACGGCGTATTTTCCGGTTATCGGATAAAAATCTCAATCGGGGACTACCGTCGTTTCTGATCACCAATCCGGGTTTGGAAAACGGGTTGATGATTGCCCAATACACAGCTGCATCGCTGGTATCGGAAAACAAATCGCTGGCGCATCCGGCCAGTATCGATTCGATCCCATCCTGTGAAAATCAGGAAGACCACGTGAGCATGTCGCCGATCAGCGCCCGGAAAGCCCGGCAAATTCTCGCGAATGTTCAAAAAGTGGTGGCAATTGAGCTATTATACGCGGCTCAGGCGTTGGAGCTGATTCTCAATCGCGAACGCCAGAAATTTGATACCAGCCCGGAATCGCTGTTCGGAAAAGGCACATGTGCGGCATTCGAAACGATCCGTAAACACGTTCCGTTTCTGGAAAAAGATCGCCCGATTTATCTCGATATCGAAAACATGCTGGCGCTCATCCAAAACGGCGAACTGCTGAAAAAAGTGGAATCAAAAATCGGTCCGCTGAAATAATCTGCAACAACCAACTTCATGAAAATCAAATACTTGGATTCAAAATAAAAGGGTAACACATGGAATGGATTGCTGACCCGCAAGCGTGGGTTGCATTGCTAACGTTAACGGTTTTGGAAATCGTTCTCGGTATCGACAACATTATTTTTATCACCATTTTAGTGGGACGTTTGCCGGAAAAGCAACGCAACAAAGGTCGCATAGTCGGATTAGCGTTGGCAATGGTGATGCGCATTTTGCTGCTGCTGTCCATCACCTGGATTATGAAACTGACCACACCGTTATTCACCGTTTTGCAACAGGAAATTTCCGGGAGAGATCTCATTTTATTGATCGGCGGATTGTTCCTCATTGCCAAAAGCACCCGGGAAATCCACCATTCGCTGGAGGGCGAGGAGGAGCATCACGCGAGTACAAAAGCTGCCAGTTTTGCGGGAATAATCACCCAAATTGCCATCATTGACATCGTTTTTTCGCTCGACTCGGTGATTACCGCCGTCGGTTTGGCGAAAGATGTTGCGGTGATGATCATCGCAATTGTGATCGCAGTGTTAATTATGATGGCATCGGCAAAAGCAATCGGCGAATTTGTGGATGAACACCCGACGCTAAAAATGCTGGCGCTGAGCTTTTTAATTATGGTTGGCGTTGCGCTGGTCGGCGAAGGATTCGACATGCACATTCCCAAAGGCTATATTTATTTTTCGATGGCGTTTTCCGTGGTTGTCGAAATGCTCAATTTGCGCATCCGCAAAGCCCGCAAACCGGTGAAATTGCGGAAAGCGATTCAAAAATGATTTCGCAGCAAAATAGATATTTCCAATAAATCGTTGGCAATGATCGATAGAATTTACAAATTGCGGTGTCCCGAAAATTTGATATTTGGGGCACCGCTTTTTTTTGAATCAAACCGAAAACCAATGAGGTAAACGCCATGCTGAACCGCATTCGTGGCTTTATTTTGATCATAAATACGTTGATTCCGCTAATTTTGATAACCGCCATCGGATTTGGCGGTTGGTATGTGTATCAAAAACTGGCGGAGCCGGTGCGAAAAATGAGCGCCACCCTAACCAGTCTGAACGCCAACGCCAGATTTACGATTGACCAATCCGGGCGTGCATTCGAGCGATTGGCGGAGCCGCTGCGCGAAGTGCGCACGAAAGTATCGTTCGCGGCGGATTATATCGCCGAGATGCCCGTGAAAATGCCCGATTTGAGCATACCGAACCTGTCGCTGAACATCCGGCCGGAAATTGAACGGCTGGATGAATACCCGTGGTTTTATCTGGAAATGAAACCGGTGGAAGTGGGCATGCCCAGCATCAACGGTCCGGAAATTCCGGGATTGACCGAAACCAAATCAACATTTTCCAGCATGTTGGGAATTATGGATTCTATGGTAGGCATTGTGGATATCATCGCCGGACTGAACCAACTGGAAACGGATTTGCTGCGGTTGGCGGTCGATACGGGACAGGTGCTCGCCGCCATCGGCGATATTTTTGGCAAATTCTGGACGATTTTGAAATGGTTCATTCTCTTCGCGCTGATTTGGCTGGTTTTTGGTTACGCATATTGGACGGTCCGCCGATTAAACGAAGGCGTTAAGTTGTTGTTCAATCTCGAATAATCGACCGAAATAAATTTGTCTGATTCCCCGATTTTCCGTAATATAGACCAAACAAAAAATGGTGAAAACTATGGGATTCCTCGATTATCTTTCTGCAAACAGCAACGGAATTTGGGTGCTGCTCGGCATGATTGCAGCGGCAATTTTGTTTATTCAGTGGCTGGCGTGGATTTTCAACAAAGGGCGCTATTCCCGCCCGAAGGACAACAGCCAAAGTCCTGTGCGGAACAGCATCCGTTTTTTGCTGGCGGAAGCGTTGGCAAAAATCATCAACGATTTTCGGCATTTGCTGGCGCTGATTCTGGTATCTATTTTTGGACTTGCACTGTTTTATGTGATGTTGAAAGCCGGCGGCTCGTTTGATAATATGCTCGAAGGTGTGCAGGCAGTTGCAGCAGCGCTCGGCGGATTGATCGGCTCAATTATGGGCTATTATTTTGGCGAATCTTCTGCCAAACCGGTCATGAATACGCCGGTTGGCGGCAACACAACGCCGGATGAAATTGAGCAGGGCGACCAGCATCGCAATGGCGATAATGACATCCGCCCGGCGCCGGTTCCGCCACCACCACCACCGCCATCCGATTCTTCGGAGCGCAACGATCACGAAGGAATTTAGGGGGCAACATGTTGAAAAATTTAAGCTTGCATGTCGTTGATTCCGTGTTCGACCCGAACAGCACCGAGAAAAAAGTGTTTGTCCGGCAACGTGAAAAATCGACGCTATACAAAGTGTATTTGTATATTTCCGGTGGCGATGTCCCGTTTGTTCAGCAGGTGACTTACCGGCTGCATTCCAGTTTTCCGAACCCGGATCGCCAGGTGTATCGCACACCGTCCAACCCGGATTGCCAATTGATTATCTGGACATGGGGATTGTTCACTGTTCAGGTGACCGTGCAGGACAAAAACGGCTATTTTTACACATTCGAACACCGGATGTCATACGACCGGGAATTGACGAATGTGCCCGCCGAAAATTATGTTTGGGAAAAGTGATTCGTTTCTTTTTGATGATTTTTTACAGGATAACAGGATTGACAGGTCTCGTTCCAGGCTCCTGCCTGGAACGTTAATACATCATGAAAACCGCTCCACCGCCAGTGCGGAAATATCTATTTCCGGTGAACGGTTGGTGGTGAGATCCGCAACCAGTTTGCCGGTTTCCGGTGCCAGCGAAATACCGATCATCGCATGACCGGCGGCAACCAACACATTTTTATACCGCGAAATCCTGCCGATATACGGCAAGCCGTCCGGCGAAACCGGACGCAAACCGGCCCACGGCTCCACCGAATCGACTTCCGACAAATCAATTTCCGGCAAGTAGCGCGGGATTGCTTTCAAAATGGCGTTCACCCGCCGTTGGTTGATGTTGAAATCCAGCCCGCCCAATTCCATCGTTCCGGCAAAGCGCAGCTTGTCGCCCATCGGCGTCACCGCAACCCGTGCTTCTTCCAAAATTAGCGGCGTTTGCAACATTTTTCCGCCCGGTTTTATGGTCACGCTGTACCCTTTTCCGGGTTGGATGGGTAATTTGAGCCGCAATTGTTTGGCAATAATTGGCGAAAATGCACCGCCGGTAATCAAAAATTCGTCTGCCCGGAAATCGCCGCGATTGGTTCTGGCTGCCGTTACCATTCCTTTGTCGATAGCGAATCCGGTTGCGGATACGCCGGTGTGGATTTCCACACCATTTTCCCGGAGCAACCGGGTCATTTCGGTCAGGAATTTGCCAGGATCGATATGCGCATCCTCCGGAAAATATGCGCCGCCTTTGGCGGAAGTTTGCACCGTTTCGTCCATCTCGTGAACTTCCGGCGCTGTCATCATCCGGCAGTCCAGCCCCATTTGTTGACCCTGTTCCACCAGTTCTTCCAATTCGTGCCAGCCGGAATCCGTGTTGCACAACATCAGCAATCCGCGCTTGGTCAACCCGAAATCGATGTTCTCTGATTGGGAAATTTCCCCGAAAAGCTGTTTGCTGGAAAGGTGCAACTTTAACAGTAAATCACGCGATTTTTTGACATGCGCAGCCGTGCATGCTCCGCGAAATTTCCACAGCCAATCCAGCAATTCCAGATCCAGCCGCGGTTTGATGTAAAACGGGCTTTCGGCATCGAACATCCATTTCATGCCCTGCGCGATTGCGCCCGGCGCAGCCAACGGCACAAAATGGCTCGGGACAATCAATCCCGCATTGCCGGTGGATGACCCGAAACCCAATTCTTTTTGTTCGATCAGCGTTACGCTGTGCCCGTCTTTTTGCAAAAAATATGCGGCGCACAAACCAATGACGCCGCCGCCGATAATCACAATTTTTTTCTGTTCCATTATTGCCTCAAACCACTTGAAATCCGTGTGCGTACGGGTCGTCATCATCGATAAAAATGGTGTTGAGACCGGTAATTTTCGCCCAACCTTCGATGCTCGGGACAATCGCCGTGTAATCGCCGACGGTTGTTTCCCGCTCAACGCGGCAGCGGAACAGGCTCCCGATAATGCTTTCGTGAACAAAATCTTCGCCCACTTTCAACTCCCCGTGGGCAAATTTCTGCGCCATCCGCGCGGAAGTTCCCGTGCCGCATGGCGATCGATCGATAGCTTTATCGCCGTAAAAAACCGCGTTGCGGGCGTGCGCTTCCGGGTGTTTCGGTTTGTCGCTCCACTCCAGATGGCTCAAGCCGCAAATGGTCGGGTCGTCCGGGTGCACGAAGGTGTATTTTTCATTCATCCGTTTGCGGATAATCGGGCTATATTGCAAAATTTTTCCGGCGCCCAGCGCATCGATGCCGCGATAATTGCCCTGCGGCTCCACAATCGCGTAAAAATTACCACCGTAAGCCACATCGATGGACAGTTCGCCCAAATCGGGACAGTCAACCGTCAGATGCGCCGAATGCAAAAACGACGGCACATTCACGATGCGAACGGAGGTCACTTTGCCCGATTCATTTTGCTGATAATGCGCGTCCACGCGACCAGCGGGTGTTTCCAGCCGAAGCAATCCGGGTGTTTGCGGTGTAACCAGCCCGCGCTCGATGAGCACGGTAACCGTTCCGATAGTGCCGTGTCCGCACATCGGCAAACAGCCGCTGGTTTCGATGAACAGGATTGCCACATCGCAATCATCGCGGGTGGAAGGGTAGGGGATGCTGCCGGACATCATGTCGTGACCGCGCGGCTCGAACATCAGCCCGGTGCGAATCCAGTCGAATTCTGCCAAAAAATGCTGGCGTTTTTCACTCATTGTGCGCCCTTCCAAAAACGGTCCGCCGCCGGCGACAACCCGGACAGGATTGCCGCAAGTGTGCGCATCGATGCAAAAAAAAGTATGGCTGCGCATGTTTTTTTCTCCGATACAACCAGATGTTATTGTTGATGTTATGGGTGGCTGTTCAGCCCGAGCGCCTGACGAGTGAATTTTTCGAGATAATCCAGCAACGCGTCTGATGCGGCGGCGGCGCTGTCCGCATTTTGGTTGGCAACGGCTTTCACCAGATTGGCATGCAGATCGGCTGCGGTGGTCAGATCACCGCTACCCTGATAAAAATACCAGAATCGCCGGCAGTGGGAGTGGAGCGGGGAATTTGCCAGAACGGCAAAACTGTTTTTGCAGGCGTTTTCCATAATGCTGTCGCTGACCTTGTCCCAGCGCATAAATTCTGAAATGTCATTAGCTGCTGCGGCTTTCACCAATTCGTAGGCACATAGTTTGAGGGTTTTGCACTGGTCGGGCGTGGCGCGTTGGGCGGCTTTGCGGGCGATCAGCCGGTCAAGTTCACGACGGGTTTCCAGAATTGCCAGATACTCTGTAAGGTTGATTTCCGTAACAATCATCCCGCGCCGGGGCAGCGAAATAACCAATCTGTCGGCGATGAGGCGTTGCAGGGCTTCCCGCAGCGGCGTGCGCCCGATGTTAACCCGTTTGCTCAGCTCCTGTTCGGAAAAAGCAGTGCCGGGCAACATTTTTAGCGTTACAATCATCTCTTCGACCAGTTGATATGCTTTTTCGGACAAGCTTTGAGTAACTGACGATGTTGATAATGATTCGTCCATTTTTTCCGGCCCTTCACTGATTGATGTTGAATTAAGGTTAAAAATATAGCTAATATATCAGAAATTCAACCGGGAAAAATTTTAGTCGATGCACTTTTGAAACGGTGGAATATTGAAATCTGGCCAATTAACGATCGTTGCCCATTTTAGCCACAGAGCTACGCGGTGCGCTGCGTTCTCTGAGGAAAAAATGATGATGGAATCCGCAAATGTGTTGAAAAGTCACATAATTTTTATGTCTTACGACTATTTTTTTCACATTTGTTGCAAAATGGTGCACTTATGCCAATATCATCAGCGTGTTTGCCGGTTTACTTTGCATTCGTGATACCATTTTTTGCACCATTGTCGCGATATTCCACAGGCTTGTCGCAACAATCCACAGCATAAGCGGAAAATGGTGTATCTGTATTGCAATATTTTGTGTGAATGTCGTAAAATTCGACAGGCTTGCCAAAAGCGAAAAGTCAATAACCATTTATTCTTAGGGTGTTTGTTTGGCGCGACAAAATGCCTCGATTTTACTGATTTTTATTAACCCAACATTTGACTTCAATAATAAATATAGATATTGAATCTTCATAATATACACGCTAACTTTCAATCGTCATCGCAAAAAAGTTTCCTTCATATAATGCTATCGCTAAAAAAATTAGAGGCCGTTATATGAATTTGCTTCTTGTAAAATGCCTTCGGCTAAACCACCTGATCATTTTTCTACTGGTTTTATTTTGTGTATCAGTGAAAGCATTGGATCCCCAGAAACGGATTACCCAGTATGATATAAAATTTACCGCAGCAGCGATGGCCTGCCCATGAATACATTAAATTTTGTTGTTCCGGGACCCAATGGCTATATCTGGATCGGTTCACAAGAGGGGTTGGTAAGGTTTGACGGCAAGCGTTTTGTTTCTGTTGATGACATTTACGGCACGCAAATATCCGGACATCCGTAACTACTATGGCGGTTGATAAGAGGGGAATTATTGGATACTTTCACCCGGAATGGGCGTTTATATCATAAACGCCGAAATGTTATTTTTGATAAACAACCGTTTCCACCCGACTCTCGATTTTATTTCTCTCAGAGGACATTAAGCACATCATCGGCAACGGAAGCTTGTATCAGTGGACCGGAAATCATTTCGAAATAAGCAACAAATATGGCATTGATAACACAACTCGGCTGAATAACATTGTCGATGATGATGGAGGAAATACCTATTTTAAAGAAACAAACGGCGCATTGAAAATCTGGAACGGAGCCACCGTTGTGGAAATTAGCACCGATGCGCCACTCATCTCATTTCATAAATTTCCTTCCGGTGACATCATTTGTAAATCTACAAATCGAAAATTCTATGTTATTGAAAACCAACACCTTAAACCGTATCGTTTTGATAAATATTCCCCGCAAACAGACTGGACATCAAATCTTTTCGATGCAACATATTATAGCGAAGACAAAGAAAAAAATCTTTGGTTTTTAACAAATCAATATGGTATCGGAAGGCTAAGCAGGGGAAAATTGAATATCTGACTGCCGGTAAGGGGCTGCCCGGTGATAATATGTCATTTGTCAACATCGGCGAAGACCACGAGGGCAATTTATGGGCTGCCAGCGGTATGGGATTGATCAAGATTTCCGAAACCAAGTTCAGTGCGTATGGCTTGACAGAAGGCATACATGGAGGCGGCTCATCGATTTGTGCCGATGATGAAGGCAATGTTTGGTCAGGGTTAACCGATCATATTGTTGATAAATATGACGGAACAAGATTTGTTGGGCAAAAGGCTTACCAAAAATTGTTGATTTGGCGAAAAACAGTATTTTTCCATCGGAAGATGGTGTATGGATCGGTTTGCGAAGTGAAAAACTGGCACATTATTCATACGGAGATGTTGAAATATTTGACTTACCAAAATATGCAACCAGTAATATAAATGATGAATATCGATGGAGTCAGCCTTTAACAATAGCGACAGATGATAATAATACGGTATGGACCGCATACAACATTTGGGAAAATTTTAGCATTTACAGACAGACATTTCACAAATATTATTTCATTAGATAGAAAATATCACATTCGTTCACTACTTAAATCCCGTGATGGTGACATTTGGGTAGGTGGCGACGGACCAACCTTAGGGAAAATTGTCAATAACGAATTTGTGCCCGTCGAAAACATAGACATGAATGATCGGCTGTTTCCGGAATCTGTTTTGGCGCTTTACGAAGATGCCGATGGCGTTCTGTGGGCGGCACAGAATATCGTGGCTGATCCGAATGGAGAATGATAAAACTACCTGGTTTTCAACCAGAGACGCTCTGTATTCCGACCGCATCTATTCTGTTCTGGAAGACAATTCCGGGCGATTGTGGTTTAGTTCTAACAAAGGAATATTTTGTGTTGAAAAACAGCAATTAAACAGAATAGCCGCCACAGGTCAACGTGAACCGCTGAATTGCCGGGTGTTTAACCATTTGGACGGTATGCGACAGGCAGAATGTAACGGGCGGCGGCAGCCGGTTGCCTGGAAAGCGCCGGATGGTAGATTTTGGTATGTGACGGTGATAGGGGCAGTAAGTATTCACCCGGACAGTTTTACACCAATCCGGTGCCGCCGCCGGTTTATGTGGAACGATTTATCACAAATGGTCATCCGGGACGATTTATTTTGCCCGGAGAAAATGAAATGCAACTATCTGCTCACCACCGCGATTTGGAAATTGAATACACAGCACTCAGCTTTTCAGTGCCGGAGCGAGTGTCTTTAAATACCAATTGGAAGGCTACGACAACAACTGGATCGACGCCGGTAACCGGCGCTCGGCATTTTACACAAATCTGCCGCGCGGCGAATACACCTTCCGGGTAAAAGCCTGCAACAACGATGGCGTGTGGAATGAAACCGGCGCAGCGATAACATTTACCATCCCGCCGGTCTGGTTTGAAACGTGGTGGGCAAAAGCTTCTTCGGTATCCTGGCGATGTCCGCTTTGGTGTTGGCAAGCCGGATGTATATCCGCAAAAACCTGGACCGTCAACGTATGCGATTGAAAGCAGAGCAAGCCACCCGGCTGGAACAACTGGATGGCATGAAAACCCGGTTTTTGCTAATATTTCCCACGAATTCCGGACACCCTTGACGCTGATTTTGGGACCGTTAGAACAATTCCTGGCTGGCAAAACACCATCAAATCCGGAAAATGAATACAGGATCATGCATCGCAACGCCCGGCGATTGCAAGGGTTGATTAACCAGTTGCTGGATTTATCCAAGCTAGATGCGGGCGGTTTGAAATTGCAGGCGCAACCCACGGCAATCGGGCAATCGCTGAAAACCTTGTGCCATTCATTTCTCTCCCATGCGGAACAATTGGGCGTCCGGCTAATGCTGGATTTTCCGGAAACGGATCAAATTGTTTATCTCGACCGAGAAAAATTTGAAAAAATCCTGACCAACATACTTTCCAACGCATTCAAATTTACACCAAAAGGCGGGGTTGTGCAGGTTCGGCTGATGCTGCAACAGCAGCAATTTATTGGACATTCCGGCGGTGAAGGGGATACTGTCAAAATCGAAATTTCCGATAGCGGCATCGGTATTATGCCGGAACAATTACCGCACATATTTGACCGGTTTTATCAGGCGGATGGTGGGCAAACCCGGGTTCAGGAAGGCAGCGGCATCGGGCTGGCGCTGGCGCGGGAACTGGTCGAATTGCATCACGGCGACATTCGGGTTGCCAGCGAACCGGGCAAGGGCACAACCTTTTCCATCAAACTGCCAACCGGAAAATTGCATTTGCAGGATGAAGAAATTATCAGTGAAGATCTCCCGAAGTTCATGATTTTCAACCGACGGTAAGGGACATTTTGCAGCAGAAAAAGTGGCTGCAAGTTCAA
The DNA here is from genome assembly GCA_020634975.1 of Calditrichia bacterium. Classification (NCBI taxonomy): domain Bacteria; kingdom Pseudomonadati; phylum Calditrichota; class Calditrichia; species Calditrichia bacterium. The sequence continues at coordinate 364,838 of JACKAQ010000004.1, forward strand.
CAACCAATCCGGTTGTATCTGAATCTGCGCCGCTGGTGCTCATTGTTGAAGACAACGCCGACTTGCGATACTATTTGCGCAGCCAGTTGAGCGACAACTACCGGATTGCCGAGGCAGAAAACGGGAAAAAAGGCGTCGCATTGGCGCAGGAATACATGCCCGATCTGGTGATCAGCGATGTGATGATGCCGGAAACAGACGGTTTTGAGCTGTGTCATCAGCTAAAAACGGACGAACGCACCTGCCACATTCCGGTAATTCTGCTCACTGCGCTGGCATCGCCGGAAAACAAACTGGCGGGATTGGACAACCGGGCAGATGATTACATTATCAAGCCGTTTATGCGGATGAATTGCGAGTGCGGACTCGCAATCTCATCGACAATCGCGAAATGCTCCGGCAGCGGTTCCGCGCTGCATCCGGCATTCAGCCGGCAACTGTGACGGTCACCCGTCACGATGAAGCATTTTGAAAAAAGCACTGTCTGTAGTGGAAGCACATCTGGCAGATCAGCGCTTTTCGCTGGACGACTTTGCCGGTGAAATGGCTGGAGTGCCAAAACCCTGCAGCGCAAAATAAAGGCGTTGACCGGCTTTACGGCGCATGAATTTATTTACGATATCCGTTTGAAAACCGCCGCACAACTCCTCCGGGAAAGCGATGAAACAGTAACCACCATTGCTATCGATACCGGTTTTTCGAGCCCCGGACATCTGGCAAAATTGTTTCGAAAACGCTTCGGGATGTCCCCGTCTGTTTATCGTTCAGTTAACACACCCACCTAAAAAATTTCGGCACACTTTTTATTGGTTTTTTGCCCGGGTTTGTCCTGTGTGGTACAAACAATTGTCCGTCAGGTATTCGCAACCATCACCTCAAATTTATTATCTTTCAGCCGTTGTTACCATACATCAAAGTTCTCAATAACCAAATTGTTTGCGGACATAATCGCTTCCGCGAAACAGATGTTTCATTAACCACACAAAAGGAGGTTTCTTATGAAACGTTGGTTGATTGTAATCGGTTTGATTGGTTTCACAGTGTTGCAGGGCTGTGTTGAGGATAAAATGCCGTTGAAACAGTCGGATATTATCGATCTGGAAAGTGAGGATGACAATGTCTATCAACTTGAGATGCAGGATCGATACGATGATGCGTTTTTCAGCGAGAACACGTTGTATAAAACTGTGACCATTCCGGCAGGCTCCAACGATGCCCTGCAAACTGCGATCGACGCCGTTGGTGAAAAAGGCACTGTCCGGCTGGCAGCAGGAATGCACACGGAATCCGGCACGGTGATGATTACCCATCCGTACGCATTCTCGGCGAGCCTGGTGCCGTTGTAAGATTTGACAGCGATGCTTTTGTTAATGTGGGAGAGATTCAGGCGGTTTTTACATCAAAGATACTTACCGGGTGCTGATTGACAATCTGGAAATCCGCCCGGTGGGATCCATCGGCGGCACCGCTCTGCTCATCCAGGACAGCTATCGACCCCGCATCCAGAATTGCAAATTTTACGATTTTGAATTTACCATTCTCATCGAAGAAGGCAACGATACCCGGCTGTATGACAATTTTATTTCCGCAACGCCTGAATGGATGACCAATCTTTTGAGGTTTTGCCATCACCAATATCAACGGCGATCGTGTCCGTATCGAAGGCAATACGATCACGAATGCATTCTTTGGTGTCTGGGCTGCGATAAAAACGGGCGGTTTAATAACAATGAGCTGTTTAACAATTATATCGGGTTGATATTGTGCAACGTGCCGCCCAATAATTTTCCGCTGCCGGACGGCACGCTAGCCGGATCGTTGACCCCGGCTGAAAGCTGGCGAGTGAAAGGAAATAATTCCCATGATAATTTTGATGCCGGCTATCTGGTGATTGACGGTGCAAACCATAACCGTTTGACCAATAACGCCGCCAACAACAACGGCACTTATGACATTGAATTGGTCAGCGATTCGTGCGTTTCGGGTTTTAACCCCACATCCTATGAAAACGTGGTGATCACCAACCAATACCCAGATATCATCATCAAGGACTGTGGCATAGACAATCTCATCAAAGACAATCTGGGAAACCTGGTTGATAACAACGCAGATCCCTGTTTTAACAAGATTATAATGCGCAAAAAGTTTTGAGATGTAACACTATCTCATAGGATGGGAGCAACCCTCGCCAATGTCATTTGGGCGGGGGTTGTTTTTTTGCTTTAGTCCACATTCTATAAAATATATCCTCTTTTATTAATGAATGTCCTTAACGTATCCTTTATTGACCCACATGTATTAGCCAAAATCGGTGATGATTAATTAATTTATTCACGAATCATCAATCGTTTTTACCGGATCCGTCAAACTGGGTTTTGGCGACATCACATACAGCAGATGATGGTTCAGTAAATATACTGTCAAAATTGTTCATAGAAAGATATCAACTCACTCACAGATGTAATAAATCATGTTATCTGAAACGCAAAATCTCTGGAGGTTTTTATGAAATCCTTACGTTTAGTGATGATTGTGTGTTGTGTTTTTGGTTTCTGAACAGTTGCGACCGGGAAATTGCTGTTGCACCGGCGCCCGAGATTGCCATAGCCGAAAGCGAGTTGAGCGATGTAAATGGCTCTGCAAACCTCGCGATGGAAGTGGTCAACAGCTTCAACTGGCAGGTTGAAATGGACGACGAAGTCAGTCTGCAGGTAGATGTTGCGCTGGAGAAAAAAGGCAAGGGCGGAATGAAAGGATTTGATCGCATTCCCATCGATGACGACATCGTGCACTATCGCATAAATATCCAGGTTACCCCGGTCAGTATGATGTTATCGGTTTGCACCGGGTAGTAAAAGAATCGCGGAAAAATCATCCCATCAAAACTAAAAGGACCTTTTTACCAGCATGGCGATGCCAAAGATTTTGCAGGTATGATGCTGCCGGGCACGCTGTCGCCGAACACGCCGGACGATTTCGGGCTGGCGGTGTATCTCGCCAAAAAGAATGTGGATGTCTGGGGCATCGATCAGGCCTGGACACTGGTGCCGGAGGGCGAAACCAATTTCGATTTTATGGCGGATTGGGGCATTCAGCGGCAGGTGGATGATTTGAACACGGCTATTTCCGTTGCACGATTTGTCCGCGCGATAACCGGGAACGGTGTCCGGAAAATGATCCTTTGCGGATACAGCAGCGGCGTCGCCACCGGATATGCCTTGTTGAATCAGGAAACCCAGTTGCACCGTAGGTGCCGTCAGGTTAGCGGATACATACCGGTTGATCTTGCGATTCTCGCAGAAGACGGCTCATACTGGCAGCAGGTATTTGAGGCTGATTATTATTTGGAGATGGATTTGATCAACAACGGCATTTATCAACTGGACATCCCTTTCAAGCCAGTCGGGTTTCTCGCACGGACAGATCCGGACGGCGCTTCGCCGATTTTCCCGGGATTTACCAATCTCCAGGTGTCGTTGTTTTACGGTGGCGGACAGGTTTTTGGGGATGGTGTAAATTTCCATTATCTCGGCAACTATCTTGACAACGGATTCCCTGCGGCGTTCAGGTTTATTTCCAATGAAAAATGGTATGATTTTCTCGAATCCGCCCCGCCATTTGAGCCGGTTCTGTTTATCGCAGAATATGATGCGTTGATTTCCGGCGTCATCGATTTGCCATTCGATGATCATTTTGCCGAAATCAAGGTCCCGATTTTTAACGTGGGTGCCGGAGGCGGTTTTGGGGAAGATATCATTTACGGCACAACCTTTCTTGGCAGCACAGATATCACCCATCACATTGCGAGCATAAACGGGCTGGACCCGCTGGAAGACTTCGGTCATATTGATATTTTCACCGCAAGCGAAGCCAAACATCTGGCGTGGAAACCAATTTATAACTGGATCAAAAGCCATAGCCATTGATTTTAAAGGAGATGGATGGAGAAATTCTTTCACTCGGCTACTGCCAAAGCAGTTTAAATAATAAAAGCTGCAATAAGATTGGACAATAAGTTCTTGCGAGTTTCGAGTTATGTCCGTCCCGATTTTATTGGGATAATCGGGCATCAAAATGTTGAAAATAAATGGATGCCCGATATCCATTCATTACAAATAAACCCCGTAACCGTTAATGTTACGGGGTTTATTGATCCGGTATCTCAAACTCAGGAAATCCACCCCAGCTTCAGTGCTTTACGGCTGAGCAGCACCAGACCAATGGCTACCAACAACACGACGCCCTGCATGACATAAACAACAGGGCCAGCCATTGCAGCCGCATTGCTCATTCCAAACAAAGCAATATCCTGAACAACAACCCCGGCGAGAGAGAGCATCAGCACCAGATTTGCCCAGCTTTTCCGCAGGATAAGACCCAGGCAACCCAGCGCGCCGCCCCATACGGCAATAGCCGTCGCGCCTACCGCCCATGCTGGGCGAGCGGCATATAATGCCTGTTCGGCCTCACTCATGGCGGCGATGTCCTCAGGCGTTAGCATAACATCGGAGAGGTATGCAAGGCATCCCAATAAATTCCAAATAAATGCTGCAATTGCAACAGGCTTAAACCACTTTGGGGGCGTATTCATCATTGCTTCTCCTATATTTGGGTTTTTCTAAAACGATTGTAATGATAACTTTTAAATGATTAACTGTTGTTATGCGTTGTTAGCCACAGAGGCACAAAGCGCACAGAGATTTTTTACTGTTACTTATTTCACCACGGATTCACACGGATGATCACAGATATTTGTAACAAGTCTTTATATTCAGTTACCGAATAAATCAACTGAGAGTCCGGGCAAACAATATTTGAAAAGTAAAACATAAATGTATTAACTGATGTTACGCACAAGTATCCGATTATCGATAAATTAGCATCCTGAGTAGCCCGCTTCGGGCGTATCGAAGGGTGCGGTCAATCAGTGAAATGCCGCACCCTTTCGATACACGCCTTCGGCGTTACTCAGGATGCTGGTTCCGAGAAGTTTTTGACCAGTGCGTAACATCAGTTATTAATTCATTTGTTCTTTCTGTGATGTCTGTGGCTCTTGCCGAATGCACTACTTCGTGGGTGACAAAAATTGAACAACTGCGTAAAAGCAGTTATTTATCAAAATACTGCCCAATTTAAATATAACATATTGGTAGCTTTTTGCAATTGGTGGGAAGTGCGGGTGTGGAACAGCCAAAAATAGGGATAGCAAAATGTCTTTACCGGAACTTACCCATGTGACATTTATCGTCTTCAATCTTTCGGGAGAAAAAGCTGCGACCCTGATACGGATAATCACAGAGAAATACCACGGCAACCTTTTATAATAAATGCATGTTTTTGCTGATTATAACCTTTTCTTCTTACACCATCATTTAAGATATTTTTAAGAATTTCTGTGCGTCTCTGCGTCTCTTGCCGAAGGCTTTCACTTCGTGGGTGGCTAAAATGCGTAACATCGGTTATTATTTTTCTTGCTTTGTGTGTGTGTGTGTTAATTTCGGCGTCAATCAAAGCATTTTTATTACTGTTTAGCGCATTTTTTCTGTAAAGAGCAGTAATTTGTTTACCCTCAATAATTTAACAAAACATTTTTGCAAGCAGGAGCAAGCCGATGATACGGTATATCATACCCGTTTTGCTTATTTGCCTTCTTATTAGCGCTGCGACGGACGCCCAAACCAGCAGACCCACAGGTGCGGCGGCAAACGCAGGCGCATAAACCACCTGGCAAGCCATAGCCAGCCGTATTCCCGGCGGGTTAGACGCCAGGCGTATTGCCCACTTGGAAGAGGAATGGCAGGTGGCGGAGATAGAGCCCAACCTCCTGAAAATGACCCACAAGCAAACCGGAATAATGAAATACGTGGATATTACCGAGCACCCACCAGAAAACCTGACACCTTCCTCAAGTGAGCAGGTGATTGATCTGATAAATGCCGATACCACGCTGTATAATTGGAAATACAAAAAAAATTAACATGTTCAAAATTGGAAGCCTTGTTGGATACCCGATGGCTATCGGAGACTTCAATAACAATGGCAAACCAGACCTTGCAGGATCGTATTTACCCGGTCAAAGCACGGATCTGGCTGACTGTGCTATTGCTGAGTTACAGGATGACAGCACTTTTGTGATTAAAAGGTTTTACCCGGACACAGTAGAGATTGCTTTAGCAGCCACAGATGTAGATTCTGATGGGCAGCTTGAACTCAATTTTAAATGGATGGCTCAACGTTTTGCTAATATTGAACAGAAAACCTTTGGTGAGTATCCCGACACACTCAATTTTTACACCGGATGTGGGAATTTGGAGGGCAGGTGGCCTCAGAAACATTTACAGACCTTGACAATGACAACTTCATAGATGTGATTTATGCTGGTGACGATTCATTACCACCATGTTGTCGTAAAATATTTGTGGCAGAATACAATCCGGCAATCAATAATTTTGAAAGAAAATTTAGTGTTCGTCCCCAGCCGGATTAGAGCATTTCCGGTTTTGGAGTGGGCGATCTTGACAACGATGGTTTCAAAGGAATTTGCCACCGGCAGCGCATCCTTTCCTGCTCATATTTATATGTGGGAAAACACCGGCAATGATACCTATGAGCAGGTGTATCAAGATACCATGAGCATCTCCAATGCCTATATGACAACCACCACCAACGACATCGACAATAACGGGAAAACAGAGTTATTCCTCGGTGGTAGCAGCTTTTCCGGCGGCGTGCCCATATCACGTATTTATTGGTTTGAGGCGGATGGAAATAATGTTTATCAAAAAGTGAGAACTTTTTACTCGTCGGAACAGAGGTCTTAGGATATACAGCACTCTATACTTATGATGTCAACAGTGATGGTGTAGATGACTTAGTGTTTTCCTTTTCGTTTTCTATTGCAATGCTTGTATGGAATAACACGACAATGGTATTCGATCTTTTTATTATGATTCGTGGGAAAAACTGCGCCAGGAAATTCATAGTATTAATATGTATGACATATTTAATGATGGACAGTTGGATTTATTTGTAAATGTAGTTGATGTCATTACAGCGCCGCGAATTAGAACCTATTTTTATCGACCGAATACTATTTCCGGTATCTCTCCGACCGGGCAGCCTATTGACAATATTAAATTACATCAAAACTATCCCAATCCTTTTAACGGAACTACACGCATTCGTTTTCAATTGCCTGCTCAGGGCATTGTAACATTAACCATTTATGATATTCTCGGAAAGGAGGTGGCACGGTTAATAGATCAGAAATTATATGCGCCTGATAATTATGAAACTGTCTGGAATGGCGCCAACCAAAACGGAAAGGAGGTGAGCAGCGGTATCTATTTCTATGAAGTGAACATTGTTTCTCCAATGGAGCAAAGGGAAGTTTTTAGACAAATCAATAAAATGTTGTTAATCAGGTAACCGAAAGGAAAACATCATGTTACAACGATTGAATTTGTTCGTTTCTATCCTGTTGCTGTCGATGGCTGTCTTCTCCCCCAAAGCAGCAATTGGAATACAGCAATTGATTTAAATGTTTCAGCAGACCGGTATGACCGGGTTGATCTTTATACCGACGCTGACGGCAACCATGTCATTCTCCAGAAATCCAACCAGTTGACATACTATTTATTTGACGCTGAAGGGACCCAAATCCGAACTTCCACCCGGATAACAACGTCGCAGAAACCCCCGGTTAAGTCGTATTGTTGGTTGGGAAGGAGATTTATACATCATCTACAAGGAAGGTGACAAGATCAAAACCCAGAAATCCACCGACGCCGGAGCAAACTGGTCAACTTCGGCTGTTAATGAGATTGAGATGAGTAACAGCATTAGCAATGGTATCGATGCCTGGACGGATGAAGACGGGATTCACCTGGTTTACTCCTATTACAAACAGCAGCGATTCCGACTATGAAACAAAATATCAACGGAATCCTTCTAATCAATCCAGTTGGACAGCAGACAAAGTAGTCACCGATGAATCTGGTGTAAATGGCGGCTTCCCTGGTGTTACCACTTCAAGCAGCCGTGTGCATGTCACCTTTACCGCCGGAGACTGGGATGATCCTGTTGGTAACAGAGATGTAGCCAAAACCCGCGATTTATCCAGCAGCACCTGGCAATCCTCTTATGAACTGTTTGACGATACCGGGTTATCCTGGGTAATTGCCACTTCCGGTTATCTTCACGGCTTTTACTACGATTTTGTGCCCTTTAGGTATGATTTGTACCACAAAACACGCAGCTTAACCGGCACTACATGGTCTGGCTCTTCCTCGCTTATTCTTGTTAACTCCGATCCGAGTGAGCCTATCGGAATGGCTGTTACCAACGACGGAAACTGCACATAACATATTTTGCTGGAGAAGGTGAGTATAGAGAATGGCAGGGTAGTTGGTCCAGCGCCTATACATATACCTCGGATTATACATTTAATCAGAGAATTTCCGCCAACAGCAACGATGTTTACGTAATCTGGATTGACGACGATAACGAAACCCTCAAACTTCGCCAGCGCGATTTCGCGCCGCTAGCGCCTGTAAACCTGGCTCGGTCAATCTCAAGCTCGCACCCGCGCATTGATTGGGATGCGAATGCGGAAGCGGATCTGGATGAATACGAAGTCTGGAAGAAAAAAAAGGCACCGGCAGTTGGGGATTGTTGGCAACCACCGGCAACGATTATTATGTAGATGCCACTGAAAGCGGGGTCAGCTTAAATCCTCAGGTCAATAATATCGAGATCAAATACAAGCTGAAAGCAGTTGATCTTGCAAATAACAAATCAGCTTACTCAAGCGAGGTGACATTTAACCAAAGCGGTGGCGGACTGGACAAAAAAAGGCAACCCAAACGACGATGCTTTGCCAACAGTGTTTGCCCTGGCGCAAAACTACCCGAATCCGTTTAACCCGACAACGTCTATCCGATATGCATTACCGGAAGCGACCCATGTGACATTAACGGTTTACAATCTTTCCGGCGAAAAAGTGGCGACCCTGGTAAATGGCGAGCAGGCAGCGGGTTCATATGATACTGTTTTTGATGCATCCGGACTGCCTTCCGGTGTTTATCTGTATCGCTTAACAACCCCGGTTGTTACCCAAAGCCGTAAAATGATGATACTAAAATAAAAGCCTGCCGTTATTTGGAGAATCCCTGGTTTGAGCGCCCGGAATCTCGGTTACGACAGGCTTTGTTGTGCCATGATTTGAAATATTTACAGCATCAATTTAACCAGAAAAGTAACGATTGGGAATATTTTCTGTAAAAAAATGGATTGACATTACAATTTCCGTAAAACAACCTAACGCCTTCCACCACTGGAAGGCGTTATTGTCCGTATGTTTTCAGTTTATTTTATTATTTTTCTTGCTTTGTGTGTGTCAATTTCAGCCAGTTTCTAAAAGGAAGGGGCGCAACATCGCGCCGGATTTGAAACGGACTTACCGAAGCAATATTACAATTATTCTGTTTTTTATCGTTAGATTGCAACAGTCGTTGCCCGGCTTTGTTTCATTGCCATTTAAACGGATCCGGGATTAATTGCACAAATTCGTGATACGATTAACGCCTGTTTTTTAAAGATTTAGAGACGCTTCGTGAAGCATCTCTACTCTATGAAGCGCCTTTACTCTATGAAGCGTCTCTACAATTTGGGGCAGGATCCATCATTCTTTGCTGCTTACCTGCTCTTTAGATACGCCATTCTTTTTTCTTAAATCTTTTTTCTTTTTTAAGGAAGCAACCATGAAACCCTACCTGCCCATCGCCCTAACCGCCCTGCTGCTCCTGACCGCCGCCTGCAGCAAGAGCAGCACCAATCCGCCCGACCCGCAACTGACGCTTTCCGCCGATACTGGTGTGATCGAAGCCTGGCTGACCATTACCGCGGAAGATGCCGGTGGCACTGAACTGCGGCTCACCCGCGACGGAGTGGAGCGGATGCGCTTCACTGCCGTGGCGGAAACCACCGTGGTGGACACCGGATTGCTGCCCAACCACAGCTACACTTACCGCACGGAACTGCTGCGCAATGGCAAAACCGCTGCCAGCCAAACCCATACCCTGACCACAATGGACACCACCAGCCATGATTTCCAGTGGGAGGTTTTTGAATTCCCCAGCCCCTACGGCAGCGGAGTGTTGCGGGATGTTGCCATTATAGATGAGGACGACATCTGGGCAGTAGGCGAGATTTACAGCTACAGAGCCCAGCCCTGGCTGCCCTACAATGCCCTGCATTGGGACGGGCAGCAGTGGGCGTTGATGCGGATAAAAACCAACGCCTGCGGCGGTGTGGATTACCCGCCGATAGAAACCGTTTTTGCCTTTTCCGCCAATGACGTGCTATTTGCCCATATTGACGGAAGTATTACTCGCTTTGATGGCGTAACCTTCGTCAACGATTGCAGCCTCATTACCCAACTAAATGGTTCTGCAAGAAAAATGTGGGGGCGATCTAGTAATGATTTATATGTTGTTAGTAGCAACGGGTTTATTGCCCACTATGACGGAGCGAACTGGCAGCGGATCGAAAGCGGAACAGCGTTGCCGATCAATGACGTATGGGGATCAGAAAATGAAACAACCAGTGAATGGGAGATATTGTGTATTGCCTCGAATCAATTTACTAATCAAGGGAAACAGCTTCTTCGTATAAATAATGAGGGTGTGACCCAGCTACCGGATAGCGGTTTATCCTGGGCATTGAATACGGTTTGGCACATCTCAGGGCGTAAGTATTTTATCGGGGGAGATGGATTGTATCACTCCCGCACTGTTAGTTCCGTCTGGCGCCGGGATGAGTCCTTTCCGCCATACTACAAAACCGCTGTAAGAGGAAGTGATTTAAATGATATTGTTGTCGTCGGATTCCGGTTGATGTGGTACTGGAATGGTCTTCGGTGGCACAACCTGCGTCAGGCATATATGCCTGAGGTATTTTCAGGGGTTGATATAAGGAAAAACATGCTGATCGCACTCGGTGGCACTGTTGTCGTCATCGGCAGAAGGTAAAAGACACATACATTTTTAAGAAAGTAAGGTTTTAAATGGGACCCACACGCTCTCCGCCTATAAGTTAGAATCATTGATAAAAGTGACGCCAGTGCAGCAACACCGGCGCCAATGAGAAGACAAACAAAACGCCTGATGTTCCGCCACTAATGTGGAATACGCGTTTTTGTTTGCCAAACGCAAAATAACCAACTTTGGTTTGTGTATCAAGCAAATTACGAAGGAGAAATATACATGTATCAATATATGAGAATTCACGGGTTAATGATTTTAGTTATATTTTTATTGAACTTAACACCCCTAATGGCGCAGCAAGGATACAACGGAGACGCCGATGGTATCCTACGCTGCACAATCCCTGAAACTCCAAAAGAAAAACAACTTCTGTTACGGAAATCCCATAAAGAATGGCTGCTGACGGGGAATTCTCCGAATACTTCAATTATCACAATTCCGGTTGCCTTTCACGTTATCCGTTACTCAGACGGCACTGCAAATGTTACAGATCAGCAAATAAATGATCAAATTGTTGTACTGAACTCAAGCTATGCCAACACCAATTTCAGATTCAGTCTTCACAGCATAGAGCGAGTCAACAACAATTCATGGGTAGACGCGACTTATGGTTCTTCTGCCGAAGGAGAGATGAAAGCATCTCTTGCCATTGATCCGGCACATGTTTTGAATTTTTACACAAACGATCTGCCTGGCACAGGGTTAGGGTATGCCCGATTCCCGTGGGATTTTCTGGAAAATAACCACATGCACGGTGTTGTCTGCGATTACGCAAGCCTGCCGGGTGGTACTTATATCAATTATAATGAAGGTGATACAGGTGTCCATGAAATTGGGCATTACCTTGGTTTGTGGCATACCTTTCAAGGCGGTTGCGATGCACCCGGAGATGAAGTAAACGACACACCCTATGAAGACTCTCCTGCCTCTGGATGTCCGACAGGCAGGAATACTTGTCCGGACCCGGGCGACGATCCGATTCATAATTTCATGGACTATTCTTATGATTCCTGTATGGATCATCTTACCCCAGGTCAGTCAGACAGAATAGATGTTATAATGCCTCAGTATCGTCCATCAATGTTTATTGTTCAGGTTACACAGGTTACGGTTGATCAACGTCGCGAATCAGGTCAGTTATTGACAGGTACGCAGGTTGCCCGTTGGGAAGGTTCCGGTTTTGTCAACTATACAATTCCAATCCCGTCTTTCAATTTCCCCACCGGTTCATTCGAATTTCTCAGAGGAAAGCAGGACTTGATCAACACTCCAACAGAAAAGTATAACCGCTGGGTAAAAAATTTGATCAGTGATGATCCTGATGTGACGAACCACCACATATTCGAGATCACTTCGGATATAAGTACTCTTACCTCGCGTTTCAAACCCACCTACTCCGGCATCACCCTGCAAAACAACTTCCTGAGCACTACGGGCGCGAACCCGGCTGGTGACGAAATCGCCTTCAAGGATCCCTGGCTGATCGATTATGCTGACCCGTTTTTTAGCAACAACCAGCGCAATCGCGGCATGAAGGATAGCGGTCCGGATGCGTTGATATTCAAAAACCGCCCCTCACCGTTTTACCCGGATTATTCCACCGGTTACAACGGGGATGTCTATCAGGGCGTGTTTTTGAATCAACCCTACACGGGAATTAACCCCGTCTATTACTCCGTGCAAGCCATCGACGCCCAGCAACTCACCGTCAACAGCAAAGCCACGATATGGGACTGGGCCGGCTGGAAATACGACCCGTTGGAAATCGATCTGGAAAGCCCTACCAGCAAAACCACTGCCGTGGTATTCAAAACCGCCAACTGCACCCTCACCGCCAACATGAAAGGGCGGCGGGTATCCGACAAACCGGAAGCCACCTTCGCCAATAACAGCAGCAAACTCACCCGCCACTGGGCAGACGCAATAACGCAGAAACCCTGGCTGGTCTATGAAGACCGGGGCAATATTTATACTGCCGAACAGGATGCCGGCAGCAACTGGCTGAAAGATGTAAGAATAGCTGCCGCTTCCAGTTCAACAAGCCACCATCATCCCGCAGTATCGTATCTGTATGAAGTTTCCGGCAGCCAATCCGATCAAAGGGTAGTGGTGTGGGAAAGCCTGGACATCAATAACGGTACTTATGATTTGCATACCACCACGGGTAGCCCGGGCGATTGGACGGCACCCGATGAACCGTTACACGCCTCGGTTGCAGGCTATCGCCAGTTTACCGCGCCATCCCAAACCGAAAACGCATACAGCACCGCGGCAGTGGCATTCCGGGGTGGCGGGATAATACCCAAAGCTTCCACCGAAACGTCATCCGGTATTTCTCTCTGGTTTACCTATGACGACTATACAGCCAACGTCACTACCAATTCTTCGGCAGATTTCCCGACCATCGACAACCGCGAATATCCAACGACACTTAATTTCCGGGAACCGCATTACATGCTGGCCTGGCACGAAAACACCGGGATCCAGTATCGTGAGGTTGAGCGGAGAAATGACCAGGGAGCCCCCGGATACAGTGGCGCAACGCTGCTTAATTCGGGTATCCAGGATTTGACAAACAACCTGTATCCGTCCATTTGTGCAAACCCGGAAAATGATGTTGATGAAGTGACCGGAGATTGTATTTCCAGCAGGTTTTCCATAAGGCGCTCGTTAGAATGTCTGCGGGCGTCTATTTCTTTATGTCAAACGTATGACAATAATGTATAAATTTGTGCTATGGAAAAGAAAATCCAATGTTACAGCGACTGTTCCCATTCGTTTATATAATGCTTATTCCACCCTATTTCAATTCAAACTGAATCCCCAAAAACTTTTCCTAAAGTTCAAGCCTTCTTAACCGAAACATAAAACAACAAATAACGAGAGATGCCAAATGAACCAACAAGGAGGTAGTGACATGGCAAGAAAAAACAAATCCATTGAACAATTATTCCACAAAATCCAGATCCTGGTGGATAACATCGAAGCCAACGATGCCATCAAAGCTGCGCTGGCCACGCGCGGTATAACCGCCGAACGGGTGACCGCCTTTAAGGAACAGTTCAATGTCGGCAAAGTGCAATACGAAACTCAGATCAGCAATTATTCCGGTAAAAAAGGCTTTAGCCTGCAATTCCGGGAAAAATTGAATCAGACCCGCAAAACCTACTCCGACGATGTGGAAATTGCCCGGATAGCCCTGGAAGATTCACCGGAATTTCTGGAATTGCTCGACCTGTATGGCTCGCGCGATGTAACGCTGGCCGGCGGGTTTGCCCAAATGGGGCGCTTTTACCAAAATGCCCTGGACAATGCCGATGTTAAAACAAAGCTGGCGGCATTCGGTTTAACCGAAGTGCAATTGCAGGCCGGGTTGACCAACCTGAACGCTGCGATAACCGCCAATTCCAAAATTCACGATGCCGCAGGCGATGCAGAGCAGTCCACCCAGAAGCGTAACGCTGTCGTAGCTGCATTGGGAAAAGAACGCAGCCGCATTCTCAAAATTGCCGGTGTCGCGTTGAAAGACCAGCCGGAATTGCTGGAAAAGCTTAAATAACTGATGTTAGGCATTAACTGTTTTGCCACGGAGA